>NZ_AP028929.1:1200000-1500000 GCF_041154385.1 Streptococcus sp. SN-1 | reverse complement strand
AACACCAGCAGGTTCAGGAGTGACAGAAACACCAACTCCAGCGCAACCGGCGGAAGGAATACCAGCAGGTTCAGGAGCAACAGAAACCCCAGCGCCATCGAAACCAACTGAAGACCAACCAGCAGCGCCAGGAGCGACAGAACAACCAACTCCAGCGCAACCGGCGGAAGGAATACCAGCAGGTTCAGGAGCAACAGAAACCCCAGTGCCAACGAAACCGGCTGAAGAAACACCATCAGGTTCAGGAGCAACAGAAACCCCAGCGCCAGCGCAACCGGCGGACGACCAACCATCAGGTTCAGGAGCAACAGAAACCCCAGTGCCAACGCAACCGGTGGAAGACCAACCAGCAGCGCCAGGAGCGACAGAACAACCAACTCCATCGAAACCGGCTGAAGAAACACCAGCAGGTTCAGGAGTGACAGAAACACCAACTCCATCGAAACCGGCGGAAGGAATACCAGCAGGTTCAGGAGCAACAGAAACCCCAGCGCCAGCGCAACCGGCGGACGACCAACCAGCAGCGCCAGGAGCAACAGAAACCCCAGCGCCATCGAAACCAACTGAAGACCAACCAGCAGCGCCAGGAACAACAGAACAACCAACTCCAGCGCAACCAGCGGAAAACCAACCAGCAGGTTCAGGCACAACAGAAGACACTCCAGCGGATTCAAATAATCAGAACAATCCAACTGAACCAAAAGATGATGTTGAAAAAGGTCTAGAGGAAAATGACTCCGAGTTAGAGTCACGTAAAAATATTAAATTAGAAGAAATTGAGTCGAGTAGTCTATCATCTAGTGAAAAAGAAGCTGCTAAATTAAATGTAGAAGAATATACAAAAAAAGCTAAAGAAGCAATGAAACAAGCAAAAACTACGGAAGATCAAGCGGCTGTAGTGGACAATTATTCAGATGACTTAGCTAAGATTAATACTCCTGGAGTTGACCAAGGTAAACCAGATTACACAAATTCAGGATTATCTGGAAACGGACCAGCAGGAACACATATTGGAGATAACAATGTTATTGGGTATGGAAATAGTACACCAGAAAATACAGCTTTTAGAAATGCACCAGTGTATCAACCACGTGTAACACGTCGTGCAAGAAGTGTAGATGAACCTCAAAATAAAGTTTCTATTTATTATAATTTTGATGGTATGAAAGATATTCCTGGATTCTTTGATGATTTAGGTGGTAAAAATGAAGTTGACATACCAAAAGATGTCTCTGGTGATGCTTTGAAATCTATTTTAAAAGCAAGAATAGATAAGAAGAAAGCAGAACTTGAAAGAAAAGGATACAAGGTTGCTGATGAATATTTTGTAGGTATTGATCAAGCAGACGCAACTCATTATGACTACGTAGTAACTTTCACTAAAGAGAAAACAGGAACTACAGGTTTCAGAATTGCACCAGAAGTTCAAGTAAGAGCTAAAAAAGTTGTGAAAAGAGATTTATCAAATAAAACTAAACAAATAAATATCTACTATAATTTAACAGCCCTTAAAGATATAGCTGGAGCATTAGGAAATGTGAGAGAGAATAATCTTTTAACTTTACCAGGTGATGCAACTAAAGAAGACATTAAAAAGGCTGTTGAAGAAAAAACAAAAGCCCAAATTGAGAAACTGAAAACACAAGGCTTTACAGTTACGTCAAAAACAGATTTAGATAAAATCGTTGAGGGTGGAGATAGCTATGATTATGTTATAGAATTCACAAAAGAAGCCAAAACGCAACCGGTAGGAACTTCAGGTTTCAGAATGGCTCCAGCAGTTCAACCACGCGCTAGCAGAAATCGTAGAAGTCTAGAACAGCCAGCTCCTCAAAAGGTCAAAGTAAATGTATTTTATAACTTTGATAAAATGAAAGATATTGCAGGTTTCCTAGGAGATATCGATGGAACTTCTCTTGAAATCGCGGAAGGTTCAACAAATGAACAAGTGAAAGCAGTGGCAAAGAGCCAAGTTGAAGCTAAGAAAGAAGAGTTGAGAAAACGTGGCTACACTTTCAAAGAGGACTATGTCTATCAAGCTAATGGGAAAGATTATAACTACGTTGTAACATTTTCAAAAGCAAGCAAATAACCTTCATTCCACAGGGAGTGAAATGTGAGCAGAGAGAGCGATAGCTCTCTTTGTTTTATCTAGTGGCAGTTGCTTAAAGACAAAAGGCCAGCAAGAGACTATAATAGAAAATAGAGTAGGTATTTATTCTAATACTCAATGAAAATCAAAGTGCAAACTAGGAAGCTAGCCGCAGGCTGCTCAATACACTGTTTTGAGGTTGTGGATAAAGCTGACGTGGTTTGAAGAGATTTTCGAAGAGTATAAGAAAAATAAAAAATAGAGAGCAGTTAAAGTATGAAAATTTTAATTGTAGAAGATGAAGAGATGATCCGTGAGGGGATCAGTGACTATTTGACGGATTGTGGCTATGAAACTATTGAGGCGGCAGACGGTCAGGAAGCCTTGGAGCAATTTTCTAGCTATGAGGTAGCTTTGGTTTTACTGGATATCCAAATGCCCAAGCTCAATGGTCTAGAAGTCCTAGCTGAGATTCGTAAAACTAGTCAGGTTCCTGTTTTGATGTTGACTGCCTTTCAGGATGAGGAATACAAGATGAGTGCCTTTGCTTCGCTCGCAGATGGCTATCTGGAAAAACCTTTTTCTCTGTCCCTCTTAAAAGTGAGGGTAGACGCGATTTTCAAGCGCTACTACGATACGGGACGAGTCTTCTCTTATAAGGATGCTAAGGTGGATTTTGAGAGCTACAGTGCAAGCCTCGCGGGTCAAGAAGTGGCCATTAATGCCAAAGAGTTGGAAATACTGGATTATTTGGTAAAAAATGAAGGCCGGGCCTTGACTCGGTCTCAGATAATCGATGCGGTCTGGAAGGCGACAGATGAGGTTCCTTTTGACCGTGTCATTGATGTCTATATCAAGGAACTGCGGAAAAAGCTGGACTTGGACTGCATCCTTACAGTGCGCAATGTTGGTTATAAATTGGAGCGAAAATGAGACGAACAGGTTTATTTACAAAGATATTTATCTATACCTTCTCGATATTTAGTGTTCTGGTTATCTGCCTTCATTTAGCTATTTATTTTCTCTTTCCCTCGACTTATCTTAGTCATCGTCAGGAAAGCATTGGCCAGAAAGCGACAGCTATTGCACAATCACTTGATGGAAAGGATAGAGAAAGGATTGAACAAGTTTTAGAACTCTACTCTCAGACGAGTGATATCAAGGGAGCTGTCAAGGGAGAGATGACCGAGGACAAGTTAGAAGTCAAGGACAGCCTTCCTCTGGATACAGACAGCCAGACCACCTCTCTCTTTATTGAGGAGCGTGAGGTGAAAACGCAAGACGGTGGTACTATGACCCTCCAATTTCTAGCTTCCATGGATTTGCAAAAGGAAGCAGAGCAGATCAGTCTCCAGTTTCTTCCCTATACCTTGCTGGCATCCTTTCTGATTTCCCTCTTGGTGGCCTACATCTATGCTCGGACCATTGTTGCCCCGATTTTGGAAATTAAGCGAATAACCCGTCGGATGATGGAACTGGATTCCCAAGTGCGATTGCGCGTGGATTCTAAGGATGAGATTGGTGATCTCAAGGAACAAATCAATAGCCTCTACCAGCACCTCTTGACTGTCATTGCGGATTTGCATGATAAGAATGAAGCCATTCTCCAGCTGGAAAAGATGAAGGTCGAATTCCTACGTGGAGCTTCTCATGAATTAAAAACACCTCTGGCTAGTTTGAAAATCCTGATCGAAAACATGAAAGAAAATGTCGGTCGCTATAAGGATAGAGACCACTATCTGGGAGTTGCCTTAGGAATTGTGGATGAGCTCAATCACCACGTTCTCCAGATACTCTCTCTCTCGTCTGTGCAGGAATTAAGAGATGATAGGGAACAAATTGACTTATACCAGATAACGCAAAGTCTGGTTGATGATTATGCCTTGCTAGCCAAGGAAAGAGATCTCCAGATAGACAATAGTTTGACTCATCAGCAGGCTTATCTAAACCCATCTGTCATGAAGTTGATTTTGTCTAACCTCATCAGTAATGCTATCAAGCACTCTGTTCCAGGTGGCTTGGTCCGAATTGGAGAAAGAGAAGGGGAGCTCTTTATCGAGAATAGCTGTAGTCCTGAAGAACAAGAAAAACTAGCCCAATCTTTTTCTGATCATGCTAGTCGCAAGGCTAAGGGTTCTGGGATGGGGCTCTTTGTGGTTAAGAGTCTATTAGAACATGAAAAATTATCTTATCGTTTCGAGATGGAGGAGAATCGTTTAACTTTCTTTATAGCTTTTCCAAAAGTAGCCCAAGACTAGGGAGAGAAAGGGTTTACATAGATGGAGCTAGAAGAAATTCAATCGAAACTGCGGGAAAAACTAGCTTTTTTTGTCAAAAAGTGATAAAATGAACAATGTAAATGGGATGACCCATAAAAATATACAGGAGGCCTGATAAAATGGCAATCGTTTCAGCAGAAAAATTTGTCCAAGCAGCTCGTGACAACGGTTATGCAGTTGGTGGATTTAACACAAACAACCTTGAGTGGACTCAAGCTATCTTGCGTGCAGCAGAAGCTAAAAAAGCTCCAGTTTTGATCCAAACTTCAATGGGTGCTGCTAAATACATGGGTGGTTACAAAGTTGCTCGCAACTTGATCGCTAACCTTGTTGAATCAATGGGTATCACTGTACCAGTAGCTATCCACCTTGACCACGGTCACTACGAAGATGCACTTGAGTGTATTCAAGTTGGTTATACTTCAGTTATGTTTGACGGTTCACACCTTCCAGTTGAAGAAAACCTTGAAAAAGCTCGTAAAGTTGTAGAATTTGCGCATGCAAATGGTGTATCAGTAGAAGCTGAAGTTGGTACTATCGGTGGTGAAGAAGACGGAATCATCGGTGATGGTGAATTGGCTCCAATCGAAGATGCTAAAGCAATGGTTGCAACTGGTATCGACTTCTTGGCAGCTGGTATCGGTAACATCCACGGTCCTTACCCAGAAAACTGGAAAGGTCTTCACCTTGATCACTTGCAAAAATTGACTGAAGCTGTACCAGGTTTCCCAATCGTATTGCACGGTGGATCAGGTATTCCTGATGAGCAAATCCAAGCAGCTATCAAACTTGGTGTTGCGAAAGTTAACGTTAACACTGAATGCCAAATCGCATTCGCTAACGCAACTCGTAAATTTGCTCGTGACTACGAAGCAAACGAAGCAGAATACGATAAGAAAAAACTCTTCGACCCACGTAAATTCTTGGCTGACGGTGTAAAAGCTATCCAAGCATCAGTTGAAGAACGTATCGACGTATTCGGTTCAGAAGGTAAAGCATAATCTAGCTGAATAATACATACAGAACCTACCCATTGGGTGGGTTTTTTGGTGTTTTAATAATTTTATGTAAATATTATTTACTAATTATTGATTTTAAAGAAATTTAGATTATAACATTTATTATGGATAATATGCTATTTTTATTGACAAATAAATATTGAGGTTATAATATAGAGTTATGAAGTGAATAAAGTAATAGTACTACTTTTTTATGTTTGATTATTTCTAATTTGAGGATTAATTTTTTAAGGAGTGATTTGATGGAGTATGATTTTAAATATTTAGTCACTAAGTATGAATTAGCAGGAGCAAGGGAAAAATTTGAAAAGATATGTATTGAGGTATTTCAAGAAAAATATGGACCTTCAGCGAAGGAGGCTGCGGTATCACAAGGAGATGATGGCATCGATGTTCTAGTTGGTGACTTAGATAACAGACCATCAATTTATCAGTGTAAATTTTTTATTGATGGGATTGGAGATTCACAGAAACAACAAATTAGAGAATCGTTTAGAAAAGTAATTACCAAGTATCCCAATATTTCTTCTTGGTATTTATGTGTACCAATAGGCCTAAATATAAATGAGCTATTATGGTGGTCAAGATGGAAAAGTAAAATGAAGGCTGAACATAAAATAAAGATAGAGTTGTGTGATGGAGCTTTTTTACTAAAAGAATTTAAGAAATGCAGCAGTTATAAATCAACATTTGATGATGATATCAGAAATGATTTAGAACAGATTAAAATGTCTATTGAAGCCAGTAATAAAAGGGTTTACGAAGAAATATTATATGGAGAAGATGAGATAGAAGAAATCTCAGAAATGTACAATGATACTATATTTATATCAATGTTGAAGAGTGCACAAATAGCCGAAGTTGACGATTTCAAAGTTGATTTTTATAATGCAGAAATTGCTAGACATGAATCTCTTAGCAAAGATGACATCAATGGGAAAAAACAGTATGATAATTTAAGAAAGAAGATACATTCTATTTGGAAGACCCAATATCGTCTATACAAGCAACCTAACGATGGTAATTGTTTAATAAATCAAACTTATCTTAGAATCGAAGATTTAGATTCTAGCACTTTAGGGAGCCCGATAAGTGATTTTAATTTATTAGCTAAAAAGGGCATCTTACATCAGCTTGCTGATGATAAGGAATTAGGTTGGGTTGATAATTTTATAGCAGTGTTGGAAAAATATATGGAGGGAAATGATGTTGGAGATAATTGAGAATATAAGTTTCCAAGAATATTGTTTGACCCGAAATAGGGTTGCGATACTGTTGAATATTTTAGGAAAAGAGCACAAAAAAGATACAACTCAAGAAAAATTGATTATTAGTGATTTTTTTCTAAAATTTCCAGAATTAATATCTGACGAAATAGAGCTTGGAAGATTTGATATAAAGTACTCTTATTTCCATTGGAAACCTAATTATAAACTGTATAATGCAGTTCTTGCGGATCTATTAGCTAGAAATATTATTACATTTAACTCTTTGAATAATAGATATTTCATTACAGATAAAGGAGAGAAATTTGTTATTGAACTATTTAGTGAAGAAGGGATAGATTGGAGCAAGATATTACAGTCTTGTGATTTTATAGTTTCTAAAGTGTTAAATAAAACAGTATCAGCTGGACAGACCATGATACAGAGTAAATTAAATTGTATACGAGGTAATTAAATGAAATTATTGTTAAAGACCCTCAGATTAATAGGTGTGAGAAAAAATTATGAGGTTCATTTTCATAAAGGATTAAATTATATTTCGGGACCAACTTCAACAGGAAAAACTGCAATTTTAGAATTAATAGATTATGCTTTTGGGAAAAAGAATCATAAATCGTATATTGAAATTGGAGAAAGTTGTACGGATGTGGAATTGGAATTTTATATATCAGAGAATCTCTATAAGATTAAAAGACCATTATCAGCTTTTAAAGAACCTGTTCTTTTACAGACTTACGATAGTGTCAAAGAAAAATTTACACAAGCGCGTACCTTGAAAATTGATGTTCCTTCAAATGAAAAATCATTATCTTACTTTTTGTTATCGAAGCTTAATCTAACTAATTTAATCATTAGAGGAGACGATTTTAGTTTTAGAGATTTATTTAAATTTTCATATTTAAAACAGACAAATATTGATAACGAAAACATTCTTAATGAGCAGAACTGGGCGCTTAATGGAAAAGAAAAAGCAACATTTGAGATTATTTTAGATATCTATGATAGTTTACTAGGTGACCTACAACAAAGTCTTAAAATTGAAAAAGAGAACTTAAAGGTAAAAGAAATTAGATACGAAGCTGTAAGAGAATTTCTAAAAACTGCAGAAGTTGAAAATTATGAAACAGTGCAAGTGAAATCTGTTGACATTGATTCTAAATTAGAGGATATTAATTCTAAAATAGAAAACTATAAATCTGATATTCTAAAAACAGAAGTGGGAAATGATGTTAATGAATTGGTAGTACTTATTAGTGACAAAAAAGAAAAGTTAAGTAATCTAAGAAACAAATTTTCAGATCAAGAACAGTATATACAAAAATTACAGTTGTTGGAAAATCAATATTTTGCTGATATTGAAAAAATTAGTGAGCAAATAGCAGGTATTAAAGCTATTAATAAATACGAATATTTATATTGTCCAAATTGCTTACGACCGATTTCACTTCACGAAGAATCAAGTTGCTTATTGTGTCATCAGAATATGGATGATATTGTAATTGAAATCAACGATTTGAAAAAGGAACGAAAAAAACTTACAAAAAAGAAAAATGAGCTTCACACTTATATTGATTCAGAAAAGGAAAAAAATATTAGAGTAGGCCTAGAAATAAATAAGTTACAGGATAATATTAACTCAGATGAAGAGAAATTAGATAATTTAACTAGACAATATATTAATCCGTTAGCTGCAGAAATTAGTTTACTATCAATAAAAAGCGGTCAATTATATGAAGAAAAGAAGTCTTTAAATGAGAGCCTGAAATTTATTGAGGAACTTACAAATTTGGAAATGTTGCTTTCTGAAAAGAGGATAGAAGTTGAGGGGATAGAAGAGCAAATTGAACGCCAAAAACATAAAGCTACCAAAGAGGATAAATTGAAACAACTATCTGAAATATTTTCAACTATATTATTATCTTTTGATTTTCCAAATCTATATGAAGCCTATATTGATACAAAGAGTTACTTACCTCATGTTAGGGGTCGTAAATACAGTGATTTAGGTAGTTTAGGAGCTGTGACTCTGATAACAATGGCATATTACCTATCAATAATGATTTGTTCAGAAGTGAAAACTGGTAACCATTTAGGATTGTTGATGATTGATACTCCTAGGAAAAACTTAGGGGCTTCCTCGACAAGTACAGAGTTTAGAGACGAAAAAATATACGAATCTATAATTAATTATTTTCTTCAGCTTGGAAAAGAATGTAAAAATGATTTTCAGTTAATTATTGTAAATAATGGTTATCCATCAGATTTTTCACCAGATTATATTGTTAAAGAATTTTCTTCTGATGGTCATGATGGGTTGATTGATGATTATGATCGTGTTTAATAGATTTCAGATTGTTAAATTTCAGTCAAATCCCTAGCCTGCCCAATTTGGCAGGTTTTTTGCGTGTTTTAAGGAAACGATTAAACCAGTATTTTTGATTAAAAGTATTATTTTAAGAGAAAAATTTTCAATTTCACAAATTTTAAGCAAACGCTTGCATTCTGGTTTTTATTGAACTATAATAGGTTGGTATAAAGCCTTCTGTAGCAATAAAATGTAGAAGGTGTAGAAAGTAAGGATTTAGAATATTTGTAGTCAAAAATACAATGTTGCTATTCCTTGCGATAGGGAGATAGATATGGCAATGATAGAAGTGGAACATCTTCAGAAAAATTTTGTGAAGACTGTTAAGGAACCGGGCTTGAAGGGGGCTTTGCGTTCCTTTATTCATCCTGAAAAGCAGACCTTTGAAGCGGTCAAGGATTTGACCTTTGAGGTCCCAAAGGGGCAGATTTTAGGTTTTATTGGGGCAAATGGTGCTGGGAAGTCGACAACCATTAAAATGTTGACAGGGATTTTAAAGCCGACATCTGGTTTTTGTCGGATTAACGGCAAGATTCCTCAGGATAATCGCCAAGATTATGTAAAGGATATTGGAGTGGTCTTTGGGCAAAGAACCCAGCTATGGTGGGATTTGGCACTGCAAGAGACCTACACAGTTTTAAAGGAGATTTATGATGTACCAGACTCGCTCTTCCACAAGCGCATGGACTTTTTGAATGAAGTCTTGGATTTGAAGGACTTTATCAAGGACCCCGTGCGGACTCTTTCACTGGGTCAACGGATGCGGGCGGATATTGCGGCGTCCTTGCTCCACAATCCCAAGGTTCTCTTTTTAGATGAGCCGACTATTGGTTTGGACGTTTCGGTCAAGGATAACATTCGTCGGGCTATTACTCAGATCAATCAGGAGGAAGAAACCACCATTCTCTTGACCACTCACGACCTGAGCGACATTGAGCAACTTTGTGATCGAATTTTTATGATTGATAAGGGGCAGGAGATTTTTGATGGAACGGTTAGCCAGCTCAAGGAAACATTTGGCAAGATGAAGACTCTCTCCTTTGAACTGCTACCAGATCAAAATCATCTCGTCTCTCACTATGAAGGATTGCCTGATATGACCGTTGATAGACAAGGGAATAGTCTTAATATTGAATTCGATAGTTCTCGCTACCAGTCAGCTGACATTATCAAGCAAACCCTGTCTGATTTTGAAATCCGCGATTTGAAGATGGTGGATACGGATATTGAGGATATTATCCGTCGCTTCTACCGAAAGGAGCTCTAAGATGGTCAAATTGTGGAGACGTTATAAACCCTTTATCAATGCAGGGGTTCAGGAGTTGATTACCTATCGAGTCAACTTTCTTCTTTACCGGATTGGTGATGTCATGGGGGCCTTCGTTGCTTTCTATCTCTGGAAGGCTGTCTTTGATTCCTCGCAGGAGTCCTTGATTCAGGGCTTCAGCATGGCAGATATTACCCTTTATATCATCATGAGTTTTGTGACTAATCTGTTGACCAAGTCAGATAGCTCTTTTATGATTGGGGAGGAGGTCAAGGATGGCTCTATTATCATGCGTTTGTTGAGACCAGTGCATTTTGCGGCATCTTATCTCTTTACCGAGCTCGGCTCCAAGTGGTTGATCTTTATCTCTGTTGGCTTTCCATTTTTAAGTGTTATTGTCTTGATGAAAATCGTATCTGGACAAGGCATTGTAGAAGTGCTGGGTTTAACTGTCCTTTATCTCTTTAGTCTAACGCTAGCTTATCTGATTAACTTTTTCTTTAATATTTGCTTTGGATTTTCTGCCTTTGTGTTTAAAAATCTTTGGGGTTCCAATCTCCTCAAGACTTCCATAGTGGCCTTTATGTCTGGAAGTTTGATTCCCTTGGCTTTCTTTCCAAAGGTTGTTTCAGATATTCTGTCCTTCTTGCCTTTTTCATCCTTGATTTACACTCCGGTCATGATTATCGTTGGGAAATACGATGCCAGTCAGATGATTCAGGCGCTCGCTTTGCAGTTTTTCTGGCTCTTAGTGATGGTAGGCTTGTCTCAGTTGATTTGGAAACGAGTCCAGTCATTTATCACCATTCAAGGAGGGTAGTATGAAAAAATATCAACGCATGCATCTGATTTTTATCAGACAATACATCAAACAGATCATGGAATACAAGGTGGATTTTGTGGTTGGAGTCCTGGGAGTCTTTCTGACTCAAGGCCTGAACCTATTGTTTCTCAATGTCATCTTTCAACATATCCCCTCGCTAGAAGGATGGTCCTTCCAAGAAATTGCCTTTATATATGGTTTTTCCTTGATTCCTAAGGGATTGGACCATCTCTTTTTTGATAATCTCTGGGCATTGGGACAACGCTTGGTGAGAAAGGGAGAGTTTGACAAGTATCTGACTCGTCCTATCAATCCTCTCTTTCACATCCTAGTTGAAACCTTTCAGATTGATGCCTTGGGCGAACTCTTGGTTGGTGGGATCCTACTAGCGACAACGGTATCTAGCATTGCTTGGACTCTTCCAAAATTCCTGATTTTCCTAGTTTGTATTCCTTTTGCTACCTTGATTTATACTTCCTTGAAAATCGCGACATCTAGTATCGCTTTTTGGACCAAACAGTCAGGCGCCATGATTTACATTTTTTATATGTTTAATGATTTTGCCAAGTATCCCATTTCCATTTACAATTCATTTCTTCGTTGGTTGATTAGCTTTATCGTGCCTTTCGCTTTTACAGCCTATTATCCTGCCAGCTATTTCTTGCAGGACAAGGATGTAATCTTTAACATCGGAGGTTTGATGTTGATTTCTATGGTTTTCTTTGTCATTTCCCTTAAACTTTGGGATAGTGGTTTAGATGCCTACGAAAGTGCGGGTTCTTAGCATAGATGTTATCAAAGCCTTGTCTCAGGACAGGCTTTTTCTAATAAAGATGAAAATTCCTTGACATCTGTTCTCAGAGTGCTATATTGTAAGTGTAATCGCCGATTTAGCTCATACTCTTCGAAAATCTCTTCAAACCACGTCAACGTCGCCTTGCCGTATATATGTGACTGACTTCGTCAGTTCTATCTACAACCTAAAAGCAGTGCTTTTAGCAACCTGCGGCTAGCTTCCTAGTTTGTTTTTTGATTTTCATTGAGTATTAGTTGCTAGAGCAAGACACTCATAAAGCCTAGGTTATAGGTAGATAAACGACTGAAGATTTGAAAAATTAGATATGTAGAAAAATAACCGTTAAGCCAAGTTCTTAGCGGTTTTTTATATTATTTAATAGCGCTGATATTTCATCAATGATGTTTGACTTTGTGATTTTGGTAGTGGTTCAACTTGATTCCTACTATTTTTGATTATGTGAATGTGCTTATAATGTATCCCAGTTAACTACGAATTTTTTTGACTTAACCTTATTTTTAATACGTATTAAAAAATAAATTAATGCATATTAATTTTTCTTGACTTAAATTTTTTTAATTGATATACTATTTTCAGAGAGTTAACAATTATATATAAATGCACTACTCTATTTCCTAGATAATACTTAGTAAAACTTTTTATAACAAAGGCTAGCAAAGTTAAAGTTTTCTATCTATTGGAAGTTAAATAAATATGTAAGGAATTAAAATGAAAAAAAGTACAGTATTGTCATTAACCACAGCTGCAGTTATTTTAGCAGCATATGTCCCTAATGAGGTAATCCTAGCAGATACACCTAGTTCTGAAGATTCTTTAAAAATATCTGATAAAGAAAAAGTAGTAGGTAAACAAAACGAAAACAAAGAAAAACTTGAAGATATTCATAATGCTATAGAAACTTCAAAGGATACTGAAGAGAAGAAAACAACGGTTATTGAGGAAAAAGAAGTTGTTAGTAAAGAATCTGTGAGAGATAATAAAACTAGCAATGAAGAAGAAAAAATCAAAGAAGATTCCAATCAATCCCAAGGAGATAAAGCGGACTCGTCTGCAAGTAAAGACCCAGAAAGTCCCAAAAAAGAGGATAAACTTGTCTATATTGCTGAATTTAAAGATAAAGAATCTGTAGAAAAAGCAATCAAGGAATTATCCAATCTTAAGGATACAAAAGTTTTATATACTTATGATACGGTTTTTAATGGTGTTGCAATAGAAACAACTCCAGATAATTTGGATAAGATTAAACTAATAGAAGGTATCTCATCGGTTGAACGATCACAAAAAGTCCAGCCAATGATGAATCATGCTAGAAAGGAAATTGGAGTTGAAGAGGCAATTGATTACCTAAAGTCTATCAATGCTCCATTTGGTAAAAATTTTGATGGCCGGGGTATGGTCATTTCAAATATCGATACCGGGACAGATTATAGGCATAAGGCCATGAGGATTGATGATGATGCTAAAGGCTCAATGAGATTCAAAAAAGAAGACTTAAAAGGTACTGATAAAAATTTCTGGTTGAGTGATAAAATCCCTCATGCTTTCAATTATTATAATGGTGGTAAAATTACTGTAGAAAAAGCTGATGATGGGAGCGATTATTTTGATCCACATGGGATGCATATTGCAGGGATTCTTGCGGGAAATGATACTGAAAAAGATATTAAAAACTTTAACGGAATAGATGGAATTGCTCCTAATGCACAGATCTTCTCTTATAAAATGTACTCTGACGCAGGATCTGGCTTCGCAGGAGATGAAACAATGTTTCATGCTATTGAAGATTCGATCAAACACAATGTCGATGTTGTTTCGGTATCATCTGGCTTTACAGGAACAGGTCTTGTAGGTGAGAAATATTGGGAAGCTATTAGAGCGTTAAGAAAAGCAGGCATTCCAATGGTTGTAGCTACGGGTAACTATGCGACTTCTGCTTCAAGTTCTTCATGGGATTTAGTGGCAAATAATAATCTGAAAATGACCGACACTGGAAATGTAACACGAACTGCAGCACATGAAGATGCGATAGCAGTCGCATCTGCTAAAAATCAAACAGTTGAGTTTGATAAAGTTAACATAGGTGGAGAAAATTTTAAATACAGAAATATAGGGGCCTTTTTCGATAAGAATAAAATCACAACAAATGAAGATGGATCAAAAGCTCCTAGTAAAGTAAAATTTGTATATATAGGCAAGGGTCAAGACCAAGATTTGATAGGTTTGGATCTTAAGGGCAAAATTGCAGTAATGGATAGAATTTATACAAAGGATTTAAAAAATTCTTTTAAAAGAGCTACGGATAAGGGCGCACGTGGCATTATGGTTGTAAATACTGTAAATTACTACAATAGAGATAATTGGACAGAGCTTCCAGCTATGGGATATGAGGAGGATGAAGGAACTACTAGTCAAGTATTTTCAATTTCAGGAGATGATGGTGTAAAGTTATGGAACATGATTAACCCTGATAAAAAAACTGAAGTTAAAAGAAATAGTAAGGAAGATTTCAAAGATAAATTGGATCAATACTATCCAATTGATATGGCAAGCTATAATTCTAATAAACCGAATGTAGGTGACGAAAAAGAGATTGACTTTAAGTTTGCACCTGACACAGATAAAGAACTCTATAAAGAAGATATCATAGTTCCAGCAGGATCCACATCTTGGGGACCGAGAACAGATTTGCTTTTAAAGCCTGATGTCTCAGCACCAGGTAAAAATATTAAATCTACTCTCAATGTCATTAATGGGAAATCAACTTATGGTTATATGTCAGGGACTAGTATGGCAACTCCAATCGTGGCAGCTTCTACTGTTTTGATTAGACCAAAGTTAAAGGAAATGCTTGAAAGACCTGCCTTGAAAAATCTTAAGGGAGATGACAAAATAGACCTTACAAGTCTTACAAAAATTGCCCTACAAAATACTGCACGGCCTATGATGGACGCAACTTCTTGGAAAGAAAAAAGTCAATACTTTGCATCACCTAGACAACAGGGAGCAGGGCTAATTAATGTTGCCAATGCTTTGAGAAATGAAGTCGTAGCGACTTTCAAAAACAAGGATTCTAAAGGTTTGATAAATTCTTATGGTTCGATTTCTCTTAAAGAAATAAAAGGAGATAAAAAATACTTTACAATTAAGCTTCATAATACATCAAACAGACCTTTAACCTTTAAAGTTTCAGCATCAGCGATAACTACAGATTCTCTAACTGACAGACTAAAACTGGATGAAACATACAAAGATGAAAAATCTCCAGATGGTAAGCAAATTGTTCCAGAAATCCATCCAGAAAAAATCAAAGGAGCAAATATCACATTTGAGCATGACACCTTCACTATAAGCCCAAATTCTAGCTTTGATTTAAATGCGGTTCTAAACGTTGGAGAGGCTAAAAACAAAAATAAATTTGTAGAATCATTTATTCATTTTGAATCAGTGGAAGAAATGGAAGCTCTGAACTCCAACGGGAAGAAAATAAATTTCCAACCATCTTTATCGATGCCTCTAATGGGATTTGCTGGGGATTGGAATAAGGAACCAATCCTTGATAAATGGGCCTGGGAAGAGGGTTCAAAATCAAAAACAATGGAAGGTTATGATGATGATGGTAAACCAAAAATTCCAGGAACTTTAAATAAGGGAATTGGTGGAGAGCATGGTATAGATAAATTTAATCCAGCAGGAGTTATACAAAATAGAAAAGATAAAAATACAACATCTCTAGATCAAAATCCAGAATTATTTGCTTTCAATAACGAAGGGATCAACGCACCATCATCAAGTGGTTCTAATATTGCTAAAATTTATCCTTTAGATTCAAATGGAAATCCTCAAGATGCTCAACTTGAGAGAGGATTAACACCTTCTCCACTTGTATTAAGAAGTGCAGAAGAAGGATTGATTTCAATAGTAAATACAAATAAAGAGGGAGAAAATCAAATCGACTTAAAAGTCATTTCGAGAGAACACTTTATTAAAGGAATTTTAAACTCTAAGAGAAATGATGCAAAGGGAATCAAATCTTCTAAGCTAAAAGTTTGGGGTGACTTGAAATGGGATGGACTCATTTATAACCCTAGAGGTAGAGAAGAAAATGCACCAGAAAGCAAGGATAACCAAGATCCTGCTACTAAGATAAGAGGTCAATTTGAACCAATTGCAGAAGGTCAATATTTCTATAAATTTAAATATAGATTAACTAAAGATTACCCATGGCAGGTTTCCTATATTCCTGTAAAAATTGATAACACAGCCCCTAAGATTGTTTCGGTTGATTTTTCAAATCCTGAAAAAATTAAGCTGATTACAAAGGATACTTATCACAAGGTAAAAGATCAATACAAGAATGAAACCCTATTTGCGAGAGATCAAAAAGAACATCCTGAAAAATTTGACGAGATTGCCAACGAAGTTTGGTATGCTGGCGCCGCTCTTGTTAATGAAGACGGAGAGGTTGAGAAAAATCTTGAAGTAACTTATGCAGGTGAGGGTGAAGGAAGAAATAGAAAACTTGACAAAGATGGAAATACCATTTATGAAATTAATGGTGCAGGAGATTTAAGAGGAAAAATCATTGAAGTCATTGCATTAGATGGCTCTAGCAATTTCACAAAGATTCATAGAATTAAATTTGCTGATCATGCTGATGAAAAGGGGATGATTTCCTATTATCTAGTAGATCCTGATCAAGATTCATCTAAATACCAAAAGCTTGGCGAGATTTCCGAATCTAAATTTAAAAATTTAGAAAATAGAAAAGAGGATAGTCTTAAAAAAGATACAACTGAGGAAGAAAATCATCAAGACAATGAAGAGTCTATCGAAGAAAAATCTAGCTTGACTATTCATAAAACGATTTCAACAATTAGAGAGTTTGAAAGTAAAGACTTGAAGAAACTCATTAAAAAGAAATTTAGAGAAGTTGATGACTTTACAAGTGAAACTGGTAAGAGAACAGAAGAATACGATTATAAATACGATGATAAGGGAAATATCATTGCTTATGACGATGGTAGCGCCTTAGAATATGAAACTGAAAAACTTGATGAAATCAAATCAAAAATTTATGGTGTTCTAAACCCGTCTAAAGATGGACACTTTGAAATTCTTGGAAAGATAAGTAATGTTTCTAAAAATGCCAAGGTATATTATGGAAATAACTATAAATCGATAGAAATCAAAACGACTAAGTATGATTCACATTCAAAAACGATGACATTTGATTTATACGCCAATATTAATGATATTGTGGATGGATTAGCTTTTGCAGGAGATATGAGATTCTTTGTTAAAGATGATGATCAGATAAAAGCTGAAACGAAGATTAGAATGCCTGAAAAAAATAAGGAAACTAAAACAGAATATCCCTATGCATCAAGTTATGGGAATGTAATAGAATTAGGAGAAGGAGATCTTTCAAAGAACAAACCAAATAATTTAACTGAAATGGAATCTGGTAAAATCTATTCTGATTCAGAAAAACAACAATATCTATTAAAGGATAATATCATTCTGAGAAAAGGCTATGCACTAAAAGTGACTACCTACAATCCTGGAAAAACGGATATGTTAGAAGGAAATGGAGTCTATAGCAAGGAAGATATAGCAAAAATACAAAAGGCCAATCCTAATCTAAGAGTCCTTTCAGAAAAAATAATTTATGCTGATAGTAGAAATGTTGAAGATGGAAGAAGTACTCAATCAGTATTAATGTCGGCTTTGGACGGCTTTAACATTGTAAGGTATCAAGTGTTTAGATTTAAAATGAACGCTAAAGGGGAGGCAATCGATAAAGATGGAAATCTTGTAACAGATCCTTCTAAACTTGTATTATTTGGTAAAGATGATAAAGAGTACACTGGAGAGGATAAGTCCAATGTAGAAGCTATAAAAGAAGATGGCTCTACGTTATTTATTGATGCAAAACCAGTAAACCTTTCAATGGACAAGAACTACTTTAATCCGTCTAAATCTAATAAAATTTATGTACGAAATCCAGAATTTTATTTAAGAGGTAAGATTTCTGATAAGGGTGGTTTTAACTGGGAGTTGAGAGTTAATGAATCTGTTGTAGATAATTATTTAATCTACGGAGATTTACACATTGATAACACTAGAGATTTTAACGTTAAGCTTAATGTTAAAGACGGTGACATCATGGACTGGGGAATGAAAGACTATAAAGCAAACGGATTCCCAGATAAGGTAACAGATATGGATGGAAATGTTTATCTTAAAACTGGCTATAGCGATTTGAATGCGAAAGCGGTTGGAGTACACTATCAATTTTTATATGATAATGTCAAACCCGAAGTAAACATTGATCCTAAGGGAAATACTAGTATTGAATATGCTGACGGAAAATCTGTAGTCTTTAACATCAATGATAAAAGAAATAATGGATTCGATGGTGAGATTCAAGACAAACATATTTATGTAAATGGAAAAGAATATAAATCATTTGATGATATTAAACAACTAACAGATAAGACACTAAACATTAAGATTGTTGTAAAAGATTTTGCAAGAAATACGACCGTAAAAGAATTCATTTTAAACAAAGATACGGGAGAGGTGAGCGAATTAAAAGCTCATACGGTGACTGTGACCATTCAAAATGGAAAAGAAATGAGTTCAACGATAGTGTCGGAAGAAGATTTCATTTTACCTGTCTATAAGGGTGAATTAGAAAAAGGCTATCAATTTGATGGCTGGGAAATTTCTGGTGTCGAAGGGAAAAAAGACGTTGGCTATGTTATTAATGTGTCAAAAGATACCCTTATAAAACCTGTATTCAAGAAAATAGAGGAGAAAAAGGAGGAGGAAAATAAACCTACTTTTGATGTATCGAAAAAGAAAGATAAGGTGCAAGCAAATCATAGTCAATTAGATGAAAGTCACAGAAAAGAGGATTTACAAAGAGAAAATCATTCACACAAATCTGATTCAACTAAGGATGTCACAGCTACAGTTCCTGTACAAGTAAATTATAGTCAATTAGATGAAAGTCAAAGATCTGATTCAACTGAGGATGTCAAAGTTACAGTTCCTGATGAAAATGATAAAAACTTTGAAAATAAGAAGGAAGTTTATCTTAATGAACCAGAGAACATAGCTAATAAACATACCAATATTGATAGTAAATCAACTACTAACAATGATAAGTTGCCAAAAACCGGAACAGTTAGCGAAGTCTTCACGTCATTAGTTGCCGGAATAATGTTTACTGTAGGTGCATTTCTTGGATTGAAGAAAAAAGATCAAGATTAAGACAAAAGCTATAGAAAAATGGTTTGTGTACTGAGATTAGATAGTGTGATGATGAAACAATTTTGTGAAAATATCCATTTATAACTCAATTATTTAGTTTACTTTACTATTGATACTCTTTTTGGATTTATTAATAGACTTAGTTTCGACAACTAATGAATTGATTGAAAGGGTTAGTATTGACAATATTGGTCATATTAATTAGAAAATAGAGTCTATCAAAATTTAAAGGTTAATGGAGGTGATGAGACAATTTCAAGGAATTAAGTAGCGTTTGGTTGCTTAATTCCTTTTTATTTGGAAGGAAGTTTTTCACCTGCTTCCTTATTTTATCGCTATTATTCAACCACTTAGACCGATATAGAGACCAGATAGGCAAAAGAACTTGTTCTTGAAGCTGACCTTTGCTATAATGATTTTTGTAAGGGACGTGAAGCGTCACTATCAGATAACTCAAGTTCCTAAAAACGAAATTGGAGATAAAGAAATGAAAAAAATATTGGGGATTGTATTTTTAGTGGCAGCAGCGACAGTATTGTATTTTGGTTCTGTTGGCTGGCCAACTTTGGACATTAACCTCTGGTCATTGATTCCGGTAGGCTTGTTCCTCTATTTCACTCTAGAGAATCTTTTGAAAAAAGACTACAAGGCTAGTCTGATGTGTTTGATTATTGCCTTTATCATTGCCAATGCAATTTTGGACCTGTTACCAATTTCAAGTGGATTGGTAATTGGAGCGGGCGTACTAGCTTGTGTAGGTATTGGATTTATTTTTCCTGATAAAGAAGGGAAATAATACTCTTCGAAAATCTCTTCAAACCACATCTGATTCCATCTGCAACCTCAAAACAGTGTTTTGAGCTGACTTCGTCAGTTCTATCTACAACCTAAAAGCAGTGCTTTTAGCAACCTGTGACTAGCTTCCTAGTTTGCTTTTTGATTTTCATTGAGTATAAGAATTATTAAAAAAGATATAAAGAAAAAACACTTCAATCACTGTATTTCAGTTTGATTGAGGTGTTTTCGATTTAGTTTTCTATTTCTGAGCCATCAATTCAACAATCATCTCGATATACATGACAAGGGTTAATAAGAATCCTGCACGCCAGAAGAATTTGATGAATTTAGGATAGTAAAAGCTGCGTTTTTTCAAAAGGAAGAAAAAAACGAGAATAATGGCTAGGACTGAGAGGGCTAGGCCTAGTCTAGGGAGGAAATTATGGGTAAAGGTTTTAGCTGTGATCAGGTAGTACTCAAATACCAAGACTGGAAAAGCCAAATCCGCAAAGTTTCGTCCTAGTTTTTTTAATCTAAAAAGTTTGGTTATGATAATGCAGACTACCAAGGTCAGTATCAATAATAAAATAGATGCTAATTTCATTAAAATCATACCCATATTGTATCATAAAAAAAGGCTAATGGAAACGAGAAACAGAGGAATTTATAGGAAAGTCAGGCTTTTGAGATTGTGGGTGTTTTTTGTTATAATGAAAATTATGAAATCTTATAATACCTTGAATGATTATTATCGAAAACTCTTTGGAGAAAAGACCTTTAAAGTCCCTATTGATGCGGGATTTGACTGTCCCAATCGTGATGGAACTGTGGCTCATGGGGGCTGTACTTTTTGTACGGTTTCTGGTTCTGGAGATGCCATTGTGGCACCGGATTCGCCTATCCGTGAGCAATTTTATAAGGAAATTGACTTTATGCACCGCAAGTGGCCAGATGTTCAGAAGTATCTGGTTTATTTTCAAAATTTTACCAACACCCATGAAAAGGTGGAAGTCATCCGAGAGCGTTATGAGCAGGCTATCAATGAGCCAGGTGTAGTAGGAATCAATATCGGAACACGGCCAGACTGTTTACCAGATGAAACCATTGAGTATTTGGCTGAGTTGTCGGAACGCATGCATGTGACGGTTGAATTGGGCTTGCAGACCACTTATGAAACAACCTCTGATCTGATTAACCGTGCCCATTCCTATGAGTTGTACGTGGAAACGGTCAAGCGTTTGAGAAAGTATCCCAAGATTGAGATTGTTTCCCATCTTATTAATGGCTTGCCTGGTGAAACCCATGAGATGATGATTGAAAATGTCCGCCGCTGTGTTACGGATAACGATATTCAAGGGATTAAATTGCACTTGCTTCACCTAATGACCAATACGCGTATGCAACGAGATTATCACGAAGGACGTTTGCAATTGATGAGTCAGGAAGAATATATCAAGGTCATCTGTGACCAACTGGAAATCATTCCAAAACATATCGTCATCCATCGAATTACAGGAGATGCACCTAGAGATATGCTGATTGGACCTATGTGGAGCCTCAATAAATGGGAAGTGCTAAATGCTATTGAAACTGAAATGCGACGTCGTGGAAGTGTTCAAGGATGCAAGGCTGTAAAACAGGAGTTTGAAAATGAAAAGACCACTTGAGATGGCACATGATTTTTTGGCTGAGGTAGTGACAAAAGAGGATATCGTAGTGGATGCGACTATGGGAAATGGTCATGACACGCTTTTTCTAGCCAAGCTAGCTAAGCAAGTCTATGCCTTTGATATTCAGGAACAAGCCTTGGAAAAGACCCAAGAGCGTTTGCATCAGGCTGGCCTGACAAATGCCCAGTTAATCTTGCAAGGCCATGAGACACTGGACCAGTTTGTGACAGAAGCAAAGGCAGGGATTTTTAATCTGGGCTATCTGCCGTCAGCTGATAAGTCTGTCATTACCCGACCTCAGACTACCATTGAAGCCTTAGAAAAGCTGTGTAGCTTGCTGGTCAAAGGGGGACGGATTGCTATCATGATCTACTATGGTCATGAAGGAGGCGACATCGAGAGGGATGCTGTCTTGGATTTTGTGAGCCAGTTGAACCAACAAGAGTACACAGCTGCCATTTACCGAACTCTTAATCAAGTTAACAACCCACCATTTTTAGTAATGATTGAAAAATTAGAGAGATATAGACATGGATAAACAATACCTACGTGAAAAGCTGGATGCCATGCGCCAGAATTTTGTTGAATCAACCCACCACGAACGAGCGGTGGGTGTGTTAGACCAAGCACATATGAGCAAAAAAATGCTTAAAATCAAGAAAAAATTAGTTGCTCTTGAAATGGAACGGTGCCAGAGAAAAATTGAGCACAAGGATTGTTCCAAGATTGACCAAAAAATCAAAGAGCAGAAGGAGATATTTGAATCCTGTTGTAAAAAAGATTAAGGAGGTCGTGCGTGGAATTACTGATTTACCTCATCCTATTTTTACTGGTCTTGATTGTCTCAAGTACAACCAATAAGCTCCTGCCCTTTTTGCCTCTTCCTTTGGTGCAAATTCTTTTGGGAATCGTGATTGGTCTCTTTTTACCCAATACTGACTTTCATCTCAATACGGAGTTGTTTTTGGCCCTGGTTATCGGACCCTTGCTTTTCCGAGAGTCGGAAGAAGCAGATATTACGGCTATTTTAAAACACTGGCGAATCATTGTTTATCTCATATTTCCAGTGATTTTCATCTCGACCCTGAGTTTGGGTGGCTTGGCTCATCTTCTTTGGCTCAGCCTTCCCTTGGCAGCTTGTTTGGCTGTTGGGGCGGCCCTTGGACCTACGGACTTGGTGGCCTTTGCCTCTCTTTCGGAGCGCTTTAGCTTTCCTAAGCGCGTGTCCAATATTCTTAAGGGTGAAGGACTCTTGAATGATGCTTCTGGCTTGGTGGCTTTTCAGGTAGCTTTGACAGCCTGGACAACTGGAGTCTTTTCCCTTGGACAAGCGAGTAGTTCGCTCATCTTTTCAATCCTAGGCGGTTTTTTAATTGGCTTTTTAACAGCCATGATCAATCGTTTCCTCCATACCTTCTTATTAAGTGTGCGAGCAACGGATATTGCTAGTGAACTCCTTTTGGAATTGAGTTTGCCCTTGATAACCTTCTTCCTAGCAGAAGAAGTCCACGTTTCAGGGATTATTGCCGTTGTAGTTGCTGGGATTTTAAAGGCAAGCCGTTTTAAGAAAATTACGCTCCTAGAAGCCCAAGTGGATACGGTGACCGAGACGGTCTGGCATACAGTTAACTTTATGCTCAACGGTTCTGTCTTTGTGATTTTAGGGATGGAGCTGGAAATGATAGCAGAGCCTATCTTGACCAATCCAATCTATGATCCCTTACTGTTATTGGTATCTCTTATAGCCCTTACCTTTGTCCTCTTTGCCATTCGTTTTGTCATGATTTATGGCTACTATGCCTATAGGACTAGACGTCTCAAGAAAAAGCTAAATAAGTATATGAAGGACATGCTTCTTTTGACCTTCTCAGGTGTCAAAGGAACGGTGTCGATTGCTACAATCCTTCTGATACCAAGTAATCTAGAACAGAAGTATCCTCTCTTGCTTTTCCTTGTTGCAGGTGTGACGCTTGTAAGCTTTTTAACAGGCCTCGTGGTCTTGCCTCATCTTTCTGACGAACAGGAAGAAAGCAAGGATTATCTCATGCATATCGCCATTTTGAATGAAGTAACGATAGAGTTGGAAAAAGAGTTGGAAGATACCAGAAATAAACTTCCCCTCTATGCGGCTATTGACAATTACCATGGACGAATAGAGAACCTTATCCTGAATCAAGAAAACAAGGGGGCTCAAGAAGACTGGGAGGCCTTGAAACTTCTTATCCTCAGCATTGAAAGTGATGGTTTAGAACAGGCTTACGAAGAGGACAAGATGAGTGAGCGTGCCTATCGAGTCTACCAACGTTATTTGAAAAACATGGAACAAGGTATCAATCGCAAGTTTGCTTCACGATTAACCTATTATTTCCTTGTTTCCTTGCGGCTTCTACGTTTTCTCCTTCACGAAGTCTTTACTCTTGGCAAGACTTTTCGCAGTTGGAAAAATGAAGAATCACAGAAACTCAGAGCCCTTGACTATGATCAAATTGCAGAGCTTTATCTAGAAAATACAGAGATGATTATCGAAAGTCTGGAGAACCTTAAAGGGGTTTATAAGAGTTCCTTGATTAGCTTCATGCAAGATTCTCGCCTCCGAGAAACAGCTATCATCACTAGTGGTGCCTTTGTCGAACGGGTTATCAATCGTGTCAAACCCAACAATATTGATGAAATGCTGAGAGGCTATTATCTGGAGCGCAAGTTGATTTTCGAATACGAAGAAAAACGATTGATTACGACCAAGTATGCCAAGAAGTTACGACAAAATGTCAATAACTTAGAGAACTATTCCTTGAAGGAAGCTGCCAATACCCTCCCTTATGATATGGTGGAATTGGTAAGAAGAAATTAATCAAGATTATAAGTGAAGGAGTGTGACATGAAGAAGTGGTGGAAAGAGCTGACAGACAAGCCTTTAGTAAAAGCTTTTTTGCATTATTATCAAGCATCAGATAGTGAGTTGACCAGTGTCGCAGTAGCCTACTATTGGTTGATTTCGATTTTCCCCCTGCTCTTGGTGGTGGTCAATATCCTTCCTTATTTTCAGATTCCAGTTTCTAATTTTTTAAAAGTCGTCAATGAATTCTTGCCCGATACCATGTATGATGTGGTTGCAAAGATTATTACAGAAGTACTGACCCAACCGTCAACGGGTTTATTGAGTTTTGCGGTTTTGTCAGCTCTCTGGACCTTTTCAAAATCCATGAATTTCCTACAGAAAGCCTTTAATAAAGCTTACGGAGTAGCAAAAAATCGTGGAATGATTTCCCATCAGCTCATGAGTTTGTTTGTCAGTTTTGGTCTGCAGATTCTCTTTGCCTTAGCTCTTTTTCTAAGTGTCTTTGGTCGCATGCTTCTCAAACTTATCAAAAGCTACTGGAAATCGGATAGTCCTCTCTTTGATTATCTGCAAGATCTAACAGGCCCTTTGGTCTATGCCTTGATTTTTGCTATCTTGGTCATGCTTTATTATTTTCTGCCTAATGTTAAGGTCCGACGGATTCGACATGTATTTCCAGGTAGTGCCTTTGTCTTGTTAACCCTGGTCTTACTACTTAATATCTTTTCAGTCTATGTCAACAATTATGTCAATCACCTAGTGGACGTGCGTTTGTTCAGTTCCGTCGTCGTGGTAGTCATGATGTTCTGGTTTATTCTCATCGCTAAGATTTTGATTGTCGGCGCGGTTATCAATGCTAGTGTCCAGAGTTTGAAAGATCCGAGCTTTAGAATAAATTAATTCTTTATCTATTACAAAACGCATACTATCAGTCTTTAAAACCTTGATAATATGCGCTTTTTTTGATTATGAAAATTAATAGATAAACATGGCATCACCGAAACTGAAGAAGCGGTAGTGTTCTTGGATGGCATGGTAGTAGGCATCTAAGACTAATTCACGGCCTGCAAAGGCAGAAACCAACATGACCAGAGTTGATTTTGGCAGGTGGAAATTGGTTGAGAAGGCATCCACCACCTTCCATTCATAGCCAGGTTTGATAAAGATATTGGTCCAGCCAGAATCTGCTTGGATTTGCCCATCAAACTTGGAACCAATAGTTTCCAAGGTGCGGATAGAAGTGGTTCCGACAGCGATGACGCGACCACCATTTTCCTTAACAGAGCGAAGGGTGGCAGCAGCATCCTCAGAAAGTTGGTAGAATTCTGAGTGCATTTCGTGTTCGTCCAGATTGTCAACTGAAACGGGTCTAAAGGTTCCGAGTCCGACATGAAGAGTCAGATAGACTAGATGAACACCCTTAGCTTGGATTTCTGCTAGCAGTTCTTTGGTGAAGTGAAGACCAGCAGTAGGTGCTGCAGCAGAGCCACTTTTCTTGGCGTAGACGGTTTGATAGCGTTCACGGTCATCCAATTTTTCGTGGATATAAGGTGGCAGAGGCATTTCTCCTAGACTTTCCAAAACTTCTAGGAAAATTCCTTGGTATTCAAAGCGGACAATGCGGCCCCCGTGAGTCAATTCTTCCGTAACAACAGCGCTGAGACGGCCATCACCAAATCTGACACGAGTGCCAACCTTGAGGCGTTTGGCAGGTTTTGCCAGAACCTCCCACTCATCTCCAGCAGTATTTTTGAGCAGGAGCAGTTCCACATGACCTCCAGTTTCTTCCTTTTGACCATAAAGGCGGGCAGGGAGAACACGGGTGTCGTTCATAACAAGGGCATCACCGGGTTCCAGCATATCAATAATAGAGTGGAAGTGTTTATCCTGCATTTCTCCAGTTTCACGGTTGACGATGAGGAGTTTAGAGGCATCTCGTTTTTCAAGGGGCGTTTGGGCAATCAATTCCTCTGGCAAGTGGAAGTCAAAATCAGCTGTATTCATATATCTGTTCATTCTTTCTAAGTTCTAATCCTATCCATTATAACATGTTTCAAGTTTGGACGCTCTTTTTTAGAAATTAAATCGTTTTCACTTGACAAAAATTGGTCTATACCATATAATAAATATAGATTAAAACGGAGGATGAAAAGATGAAAGTTATTAAAGTTGAAAACCAAATCGAAGGTGGAAAAGTTGCTTTTGAGATTTTGAAGGAAAAATTGGCCAACGGCGCTCAAACCCTAGGACTTGCAACAGGAAGTAGTCCACTTGAATTTTACAAGGAAATTGTTGAGAGCGACCTTGATTTTTCAAATCTAACCAGTGTCAACCTAGATGAGTATGTAGGGCTTGATGGGGACAACCCACAGTCTTATCGTTACTTCATGCAAGAAAACTTGTTTAACCAAAAACCATTTAAAGAAAGTTTCTTGCCTCGTGGGGTTAAGGACAATGCTGAAGCTGAAGTTGAACGCTACAACCAAATTTTGGCCGACCATCCAGTTGACCTTCAAATCTTGGGAATCGGTCGCAATGGACATATCGGATTTAATGAGCCTGGGACTCCATTTGACAGTCAAACACACCTTGTAGAGCTTGACCAGTCTACTATTGAAGCCAATGCGCGCTTTTTTGACAAGATTGAAGACGTCCCAACCCAAGCCATTTCAATGGGGATTAAAAATATCTTGGATGCCAAGTCAATCCTTCTCTTTGCTTATGGTGAATCAAAAGCAGAAGCCATTGCCGGAACAGTGTCTGGACCAGTGACTGAGAGTCTACCAGCAAGTAGCCTCCAAAATCACCCTGATGTGACTATTATCGCAGATGCTGAAGCGCTCAGCTTACTTGAAAAATAAAAAAATGAACTCTTTCAGTTTCTCTATTTAATTGATGCTTTCAAGACTTGTATAACTTGTATAAATTGAAGAAAAAATCAAAATTAATCCGCATTTTTTCTTGACAATTATTCCTTTTACGTGTAAAATAGAATAGATCTTGAACTTGAAGGGAGTGAAAAAAATGTCTAAAACAGTAGTACGTAAGAATGAATCTCTTGACGACGCACTTCGTCGTTTCAAACGTGCGGTTACTAAAGCTGGTACTCTTCAAGAAACACGCAAACGTGAATTCTATGAAAAACCTTCTGTAAAACGTAAACGTAAATCAGAAGCAGCTCGTAAACGTAAAAAATTCTAATTAGAAATGAAAGGCTAGAGAAATCTAGTCCTTTTTCTTTTAATACTCTTCGAAAATCTCTTCAAACCTCGTCAACGTTGCCTTGCCGTAGATATGGTTACTGACTTCGTCAGTTTCATCTACAACCTCAAAGCAGTGCTTTGAGCTGACTTCGTCAGTTCCATCTACAACCTCAAAACAGTGTTTTGAGCTGACTTCGTCAGTCTTATCTACAACCTCAAAACAGTGTTTTGAGCAACCTGCGGCTAGTTTCCTAGTTTGCTCTTTGATTTTCATTGAGTATAAATAAATACTTCAAAGCCTGCAAAAATCTGAAACTTCTAAGGACAATTTGATATAATAGTAAAAAGAACTCGATTGAAGGAGGAAATGATGTCGGTTTTAGTAAAAGAAGTGATTGAAAAGCTCAGACTAGACATTGTCTATGGCGAACCAGAATTGCTTGAAAAGGAAATCAATACAGCGGATATTACGCGACCTGGTCTTGAAATGACAGGTTATTTTGACTATTATACGCCAGAGCGGATTCAACTTTTGGGGATGAAGGAGTGGTCTTATCTGATCAGCATGCCTTCCAACAGCCGTTATGAAGTTTTGAAAAAAATGTTTCTACCTGAGACACCAGCGGTCATTGTTGCCCGTGGTTTGGTGGTTCCAGAGGAGATGTTAAAAGCTGCTAGAGAATGTAAGATTGCCATTTTAACCAGCCGTACGGCTACTAGTCGTTTGTCTGGAGAGTTATCTAGCTATCTGGATTCACGTTTAGCAGAACGTACCAGTGTTCATGGTGTCTTGATGGATATCTATGGAATGGGTGTCTTGATTCAGGGCGATAGTGGAATCGGTAAGAGTGAGACAGGTCTAGAGCTTGTCAAACGTGGTCACCGCTTGGTAGCTGATGACCGGGTCGATATCTTTGCCAAGGACGAGATTACTCTTTGGGGTGAACCAGCTGAAATCTTGAGACACCTGATTGAAATTCGTGGGGTTGGGATTATCGATGTTATGAGCCTCTACGGTGCCAGTGCTGTCAAGGACTCTTCACAAGTTCAGCTGGCTGTTTATTTGGAAAATTACGATACACATAAAACTTTTGATCGTCTGGGAAACAATGCAGAGGAACTTGAAATTTCTGGCGTATCTATTCCTCGTATTCGTATTCCAGTTAAAACAGGTCGTAATATCTCTGTCGTGATTGAGGCTGCTGCCATGAATTATCGTGCTAAGGAAATGGGCTTTGATGCGACGCGTTTGTTCGAAGAACGTTTGACAAATCTTATTGCTCAAAACGAGGTGCCTAATGCTTGATCCAATTGCTATTCATCTAGGTCCTCTAGCCATTCGTTGGTATGCCTTGTGTATTGTGACAGGCTTAATTCTTGCGGTTTATTTGACCATGAAAGAAGCGCCTAGAAAGAAGATCATACCAGACGATATTTTAGATTTTATCTTGATAGCCTTTCCCTTGGCTATTTTAGGAGCTCGTCTCTATTATGTTATTTTCCGTTTTGATTACTATAGTCAGAACTTGGGAGAAATTTTTGCTATTTGGAATGGTGGTTTGGCCATTTACGGTGGTTTGATAACTGGGGCTATTGTGCTCTATATCTTTGCTGATCGTAAACTTATCAATACTTGGGATTTTCTAGATATTGCGGCGCCTAGCGTCATGATTGCCCAAAGTTTGGGTCGCTGGGGTAATTTCTTTAACCAAGAAGCCTATGGTGCAGCAGTGGATAATCTGGATTATCTACCTGGCTTTATCCGTGACCAGATGTATATTGATGGGAGCTACCGTCAACCGACCTTCCTTTATGAGTCTCTATGGAATTTACTTGGATTTGCCTTGATTTTGATATTCAGACGAAAATGGAAGAGTCTCAGACGAGGTCATATCACTGCTTTCTACTTGATTTGGTATGGTTTTGGTCGTATGGTCATCGAAGGTATGCGGACAGATAGTCTCATGTTCTTTGGCCTTCGAGTGTCTCAATGGCTATCAGTTATCCTTATCGGTCTCGGTATTTTTATCATTCTTTATCAAAATCGAAAGAAGGCCCCTTACTATGTTACAGAGGAGGGAAACTAAATGTTAGAAGTTGCATATATTCTTGTTGCCCTAGCTTTGATTGTCTTTTTAGTCTATCTAATCATTACTGTACAAAAGCTTGGTCGTGTTATCGATGAAACAGAGAAGACGATTAAAACCTTGACTTCAGATGTGGATGTGACCTTGCATCATACCAATGAATTGCTGGCTAAGGTCAATGTCTTGGCAGATGATATCAATGTCAAGGTGGCAACGATTGATCCACTCTTTAATGCTGTCGCAGATTTATCTCTATCTGTTTCAGACCTCAATGACCATGCGCGTGTCTTGAGCAAGAAAGCTTCCTCAGCTGGTTCAAAAACACTCAAGACCGGTGCAAGTTTGTCAGCTCTTCGTCTTGCAAGTAAATTTTTCAAAAAATAAAAAAGGAGAATCCTTATGGGTAAACTATCCTCAATCCTTTTAGGAACCGTTTCAGGTGCAGCTCTTGCCTTGTTTTTAACAAGCGACAAGGGCAAACAAGTTTGCAGTCAGGCTCAAGATTTTCTAGATGATTTGAGAGAAGATCCGGAGTATGCCAAGGAGCAGGTCTGTGAAAAACTGACAGAAGTTAAGGATCAGGCTACAGATTTTGTTCTGAAAACCAAAGAACAGGTAGAGTCAGGTGAAATCACTGTGGACAGTGTACTTGCTCAAGCCAAATCATGTGCTCGTCAAGCAACAGAAGCATCAAAAAATCAATTCAATAACCTCAAGGAGCAATGGCAAGAAAAGGCAGAAATTCTTGACCAAGCAGAAGAGATTGTGATTGATATCAAAGAAGAAAAAATCTAGATTTGACGAGACTGGGCAAAAACTCAATTCTAGGAAAAAAATGAAGTAAATCTTTTTACAATAAAACACATAATATCAAGTTTTTTCAATACTTGATATTATGTGTTTTTTGATTTTAAAGGCTTTTTAATAAACTTTTTTTAAATACATGAGTGTTATGAATTTTTATGGTATAATGGCAGTGTTGGAAGTGAAATATTTATACTCTTCGAAAATCTCTTCAAACTACGTCAGCTTCACCTTGCCGTACTCCAGTACAGCCTGCGGCTAGCTTCCTAGTTTGCTCTTTGATTTTCATTGAGTATTACATTTTTTTATATTTTACTGATATTTTAGTAATATTAAGCAATCCATTTTCTATGATTAGAAATCAATGTGGTAGTTTATGATGAAGTAGAGGAAAAGCTCTAAAATTTTAGTCAAGAAACGATTTAGTATTCTGTCTATGTAAAATATTAGAAGCCTCTATTTTGTAAAAAATAGTTAGAAAGAAAGTTGGTAAAATGAAAGATATTTTTAATAAACGTCAACGTTTTTCGATTCGAAAGTTTTCTGTTGGAGTGGCTTCTGTATTAATAGGAATTGCCTTGTTTACACCATCTCAGGGAGTGCTTGCTTCTACGGAAAATTCCCCATCTTCTGTGGAGAAAAGAGAAGCAGTTCAACCTATACCAGATAATCAAAATAATCCTGCTTCTGAGTTAGATACCAGAGATGTTCCAATAAGATCTACAAGGACTACAGAACTCGGTACATCTGGGGATAAGGAAAATAATAGCTTGATCACAAGGGCTTCCGTGGCGGGTGAAGACAGATCAAGCACTCCAGAGGTGAGAGCAGCATCCAATCCTTCCGAGGTTAAAAAGTATGAATTAACTGATGAGTATGCTAAGCAAATAAAAGCAGGAGTAATCGGTTCAGAAGGTAATAAGCTTGACAGTTTGTTACTAAACGGCCCTAAGTTAAGTCCAGAAGCTTATACAGATGAAGATTACTTGAAGGATAAAGAAGAACTTTATATTTATGAAAAGGACGGAAAAAAGTATGTAGGCTATAATAGTCATCCTATGTTAGAAGATACTGATGGTGATGGTATTATTGACAGTAAAGAAAAGCCAGATGAAAAATTAAAATGGAATGTCAGTGAGCGCGATATGATTATGTTCATGGAATTGTCTTACCGTGATGATGATTATATTGATAAAGTTTTAAATAATAAGAAGCAATTAACAGAGGCGGATTTATACAAAAAGAAAGGCGAAAGTAAACCACGCTATGAATACATGATGATGAATAGGGAATTAGCTCCTTATTGGAAAAGAAAGAAAAGCTATCATACATCCAGTGGACTAGATGCTGTCTTGTATGAAACTAAGAGTGATTTCTTATATTTACCAAATGGAACTGCACAAGTGTTAGCCTTTCGTGGAACAAGTGATGCCAAAGATATTGTGGCTGATGGAGTACTTGGAGTAGGAAGCAATCCTCAGCAAGGGAACGATGCAGAAAATATCATGCGCGAACTAGCTAAAGATAAGAGTATTACCAATCTTTATTTGACAGGACATTCTTTAGGAGGATACTTAGTACAACGGGCAATGGTTGAAGCCTATCAGTTGGCATATTCTGATAGCAGAGTCATGTCTCCTAAAGAACAGCGGGCTTATAGAAACTTTTATAATAATGTATTAAAAAAAGGAACAACATTCAATGCTCCAAAAGTTGTGACAAGTTGGGTTTCCCGTCGTGAATTTTGGCAAAAAGGTTTAGATAGCAAAAAAATAGCTAAGTCTGGTAAAATGACTCATTATATTGTTGATAATGATTCGACAATAAGAAAAGGTGTCAGCAATGATAGTGATGTTGTTATAAATGTTGGACGGACAAGCGGAGGTCATAGTTCACGTTCTTATTTTGAAGCCGATCTGATTAATAGACGATCAGAGTTTATGTCTGGGAAACGAATTTCCTTAGATGGGACAGGTTATCAAGATAAAAAAATTACAACAGTTAAATCTGTAGAAAAAGTTGGAGAAACTACTGTATACAGTAAAAGCGGAGATGACATCATTAAGTCAACAACTGTGAGTATGAAAGATCCTGATACAGGACAGATTACTAAAAATACACTTGATGAAGTGTTTAAGAAAGATGGTGCCAAGGCTAAGGTTGTCGTTACACCACTTGATCCAAGTGTTCGTTATGAAAAAGACGCCACAAGGGCTAAAGAAGAAGCAAAAGTCACAGTATCTGGTACTCCAGGCACTAGTACAGTAACGACAACTTATACAGTAAATCCAAACAATGGAGAAGCTATTGCACATGTAGGACAACCAGTAGTTAAGCAACCGGCAATAGAAACAGTTGTCAAAGTCGCAGCCAAGGATGAAGTAGAATACATTAAAAAAGGAGCCGACGTTGTTAAGAAGACAACAAGCTACACAGTAAACTCAAAAACTGGCAGTCTTACTTCGACTGAGAAGGAAGAAGTAGTCAATAAAGGTGGCGCGAAGGATTTAGTTGAGTATAATTCAGTTGAACCCAAACCAGTTTATTTAAAAGATGAGAACAGTCCAAAAGGTACTGATACCGTTCAATTTCCAGGGAAATCAGGAAAAACTAAAGTCACCACAACCTATAGCGTAAATCCAGTAAATGGAACCCTAACTCCATCAAAAAGCAAACCAGAAGTCGTAACTATACCAATAGCTAGAGTTGTAAAAGTGGGAGCGAAAGATAAAGTAGAAGTAGAGACAATCCCATCCCCAGTAAAATACGAAAAAGATATTAGTCGAGAAAAAGGCCAAGACAATATTACTGTTGCAGGAAAAGACGGAAGTAAAACAACAACAACGACTTATACAGTAAATCCAAACAATGGAGAAGCTATTGCACATGTAGGAAATCCAGTAATAGTAAATCCAACAGAAACAATAGTTAAAGTTGCAGCGAAGGACAAAGTAGTAGAAACCCCGATTGAACCTGAAGTAGAATACGTTAAAGATGTTGAAGAAAACTTCGGTGCAACATCTCAGCGTACTGAGGGTAAAAAAGGTAAAACAGTTACTACAACTACTTACGATGTAGATCCAAAGGACGGTCATATCACAGAGCACGTTGGCAACCCAGTGGTCACCCCAGCTGGTAAAACAATCGTTAAGGTTGGGGCTAAAACTAAGGTTGAGCGTAGCAAGGATGACCAAGGTCGTGAAGTTATCAACACTACAACTTATGAAGTTGATTCAAAGACCGGTAAGGTGACTCCAACAACAGTAACTACTTACGGAACAAGGAAAGAAGCAACGGTTGAGAAGAAGGTAGTACCATCTCCAGTAGTTTACGAAAAAGATGATACAAAAGAAAAAGGTACTGAAGCAATCACTGTTAAAGGTGAAGATGGTGAAGATACAATCACAACAACGTACAAAGTAAATCCAACAACAGGGGAAATTACCCCAAGTGTAGGAAAACCAGTTCGTACGAAAGAACCAACTAATACGATCGTTAAAGTTCCAGCTAAGGATAAAGTAGACGTAGAAACAATCCCATCTCCAGTAAAATACGAAAAAGATACTAGTCGCGAAAAAGGTCAAGATAATATTACTGTCCCAGGAAAAGCTGGAAGTAAGACCACCACAACGACCTACACAGTAAATCCAAATAATGGGGAAGTTACTCCAAATGTAGGAGAGCCGGTAATAGTAAAACCAACGGATACAATTATCAAAGTAGCAGCAAAAGATAAAGTAGTATACTCTAAAGATGGGGATAACATTGTCAAAGAAGTTACTACATATATAGTAAATCCAACCAATGGAAACATCACAGGGCATACAACAAAAGAAACGTTTAAAGAAAACGGATTGAAGGATAAAGTAGAAGTAGAAACAATCCCATCTCCAGTAAAATACGAAAAAGATACTAGTCGCGAAAAAGGTCAAGATAATATTACTGTCCCAGGAAAAGCTGGAAGTAAGACCACCACAACGACTTACACATTAAATCCAAACAGTGGAGAAGCTATTGCACATGTAGGAGAGCCAGTAATAGTAAATCCAACAACTACTATCGTTAAAGTAGCAGCGAAAGATAAAGTAGTAACTTCTAAAGATGGAAATAACATTGTGAAGACAGCAACTTCATATACAGTAAATCCAGATAATGGAAACATAATAGAGCATACAACAAAAGAAACATTTAAAGAAAATGGATTGAAAGATAAAGTAGAAGTAGAAACAATCCCATCTCCAGTAAAATACGAAAAAGATGCTAGTCGTGATAGAGGTCAAGACAATATTACTGTCCCAGGAAAAGACGGAAGTAAGACTACCACAACGACTTATACAGTAAATCCAGACAATGGGGAGGTTACTCCAAATGAAGGAAATCCGGTAATAGTAAATCCAACAGAAACAATAGTTAAAGTCGCGGCTAAGGATAAAGTAGTAGAAACACCAATTGAACCTACAGTGGTTTATGAAAAAGATGATACTCGTGACTTTGGTACACCAGACGAGCGTACTGAGGGAGAAAAAGGTAAAGCAGTTACTACAACTACTTACGATGTAGATCCAAAGGACGGTCATATCACAGAACACGTTGATAACCCAGTGGTCACCCCAGCTGGCAAAACAATCGTTAAGGTTGGGGCTAAAACTAAGGTTGAGCGTAGTAAGGATGACCAAGGTCGTGAAGTTATCAACACTACAACTTATGAAGTTGATTCAAAGACCGGTAAGGTAACTCCTACAACAGTCACTACTTACGGAACAAGGAAAGAAGCAACGATTGAGAAGAAGGTAGTACCATCTCCAGTACGTTACGAAAAAGATAATACGAAAGAAGAAGGTACTGAAACAATCACCGTTAAAGGTGAAGATGGTGAAGATACAATCACCACAACGTACACAGTAGATCCGAAGACTGGTAAGATAACGCCTATAGTTGGTCAACCAGTTCGTACGAAAGAACCAACGAATACGATCGTTAAAGTTCCAGCTAAGGATAAAGTAGTAGAAACCCCGATTGAACCAGAAGTGGAATACGTTAAAGATGTTGAAAAAGACTTCGGTACACCAGATGAGCGTACTGAGGGTGAAAAAGGTAAGACAGTTACTACCACCACTTACGATGTAGATTCAAAGGACGGTCATATTACAGAGCACCTTGGTAACCCAGTCGTCACTCCAGCAGGTAAGACAATCGTTAAAGTAGGAGCTAAACCTAAGGCTGAACACTCTAAAGATCCTGAAGGTCGTGATGTGATTGATACCACTACCTATGAAGTTGATTCAAAAACAGGTAAGATAATTCCAACAACCGTTCGAACTTATGGGAAAACGAAAGAACCAACAGTAGAGTTAGAACAAGATCCTAAGACAGGTGAAGTTACAGTCACACCGAAGAAACCAGATGGCTCAACATACCCACCAGGAACTACGGTAGAAATTCCAGTTAAAGGTGACAAGCCAATCACAGTCACAATCGGTGAAGATGGTAAAGGCAAAGTACCAAACAGTGAATTACCAGAAGGTAAAGTACCAGGTACAGGTAAGATTACTGAACCAGGTAAACCAGCTGTGGAAGTTCCAGTAGAAAATCCAGCTAAGGTAACAGCTGAAAACGGTGAACTGTCTGGTCCAATCACTTTACCAGAAGTAACTATTGAGGTTCGATGGATTGATGAAGATGGGAATGTATTGAAACCATCCCTTAAGACAGGTAGTGAAAAGGATTCTGAACATGGATCAATTCCAGGATATGAATTTGTACGAACTGTGATTGCTGAAAATGAACCAGTAATGATTCACATTTTCAGCAAAGTAAGTGGAACTCCAACTCCAGTCACACCAGAAACTAATGGAGGTTCTGGTCATGATACACCTGCACCAACAACTCTAACTCCAGTTGCGCCAGTCACAACTGATACTAATGGAAATTCTGGTCACGATACACCTGAGCTAACAACTCCAACTCCAATTCCAGTTGGGCCAGTAATACCTGATGTTAATGGAAATTCTGGTCACGATACACCTACACCAACAACTCCAATTCCAGATTCAGTTATTCCGAATGCAGATCAGGTAGATACTAAAACTACTAATGATAATGGAACTAAATCAAAAGATTCTCAAAATGTATTACCAAATACAGGAACAGAATCAAATGCTGCTCTTGCATCTCTAGGACTTCTTGGTATGCTAGGTGGTCTCGGACTTGCTCTTGCAAAGAAAAAAGAAGACTAAAAATGTAGTCAAAATATGAATGGTTCATTGTTAAGTGGACAATAAATAAAAAAATAACAACAGCCTTGTTCCTCATTTCAAGAGGTGCAAGGCTGTTATTGTATTCTCGAAAAAGTATGATAAACTGAATTTGAAATAGTACGTTATAGATTTTAAATTGGTCTTATAAATTGATTTTAATTCAAGAATCAAGTCGTTCATTTCTTATTTCATTTTACTATAGATATCAATAATCGTACTAAGAGATAGTGGGTTGAAATAAAATGTGCACAAATTGATTAGAGGACTTAGATAAATTTCTAAAATGAATTAGAAGTTGTCTTATACTACTTTAGCTTCAATCTACTATACTCATTTGAAATCAAAGTTCCACTTTTGTTGATAGTCTATTCAAGAAATATCGTTGTATAAGGACATACTTTGAAATGATAGGCATAATGAATAAATGATTGGTTTTTTAATTAAAACTATCATATTTTCGTTTATAAGCCGTAAGTTTATGAATTTTATTTTAAAATAGTATAATTTTGTATTTATATGATATATTTGAAGGATGTTCTAAAATTAAGGGTCGGATATCTATTGTTATGGATACTTATTTTTAATTGTTATAGAGGTGTTGGTTTCGTTTTCTTGAAAATTCTTGAAAATAGTCATATTTATACCATTTTGATTGATTGAATATATCAAAAGTGTTATAATTGAACTATGATAGCTGTGATGTCAAATATCCATCATAGTAGTTTTTATTGTTTTATTCCCAGAGGGAATATTGCTTTTTAATTTGAATTTGTGTTTTAACATAAGGAGGAACAATGGAAAATAAATCAAATTCACTCAATAGAATCAAGCGTCATCAACGTGAAAAAGTTTTGCGCTTTTCTATTCGTAAGTATAGTTTCGGTGCGGCTTCAGTAGCTGTAGCAGCACTGATGTTTTTGGGTGCGCATGCCGTTAGTGCGGATGTTGTAGATGCTAAAAACCAACCTGCCATAGGCGCAGCGAATCCAAATGAGGAGAAATCGCCTCTGATAGAGTCTGCTCCAAAATCAAAAAATGAGGAAACCAAGGAAACTGAAAAAGTTGAGGTAGCCAAGGAAACTAAGGAAAGAGAGAAAACATCTGAAAATAAAGAAGCCGTAGAGGCTAATCCTCTAAATAACGGCACATCTACTAGCACCATAACTGTAACTAAAGATGCTAGTGGTGATAAAGTGACGGAGAAACAAACATTAGATAAGTCTCAGTTACAAGCTAGTATTACAAAAGTTCAAGAACTCTTGGATAAAGTCAACAAAGAAAAAGCTCCAGCTTCGACCCTTGCTGCAATTCAAGCAGATTTAGAAAAAGCTAATAGTGTACTTAATAACAATAGTCTTGAGTTGACACAAGCTGAAATTGATGCAGTAGCTAAAAAGCTTAATGAGAAAATTTTTGTATTATCTTCAATGCCGAAGGCTATTACTCCTGAAAAAGTAGTAAAAGAAGGAAAAAATACGATTGCTAATACTGGATCTCATGACTCACGTAATGGTCAAAGAATGGGTGAAGGGGTTAGTTTTAGAGCAAATGATGTACGCGTAGAAGGTGCGTTGTACAATGTTAAAGAGTATATTTCAGAGCCTTCAGGACACGGTTCGACAGCTGTAGGACAACGTACCCGAACAATTGATAAAACGTTCATGACAGCAAGATATAGTAAAGAAAATGGCATGAAATTTATTACTTATGATGTTTACTTCCAAAATGATGGTAAAGCTTTGGATGGATATTATAGAAATGCATTTTGGTTCTACCCACCTCGTGATCTTTTGCCTGATGTTGGTAGAAATTATCCGATAGGAGTTGTTTCTGAGGCTTACTATGAACGTTATCGAAAAAAAGCAGGAGCGACAGGAATACTTTCTGATAATCCTGATAATTTTACTAGAGAAGGTGAAAGATATACAGTCCCATTGGGGAGATTGGCAAGTAATAGTTATCAGGATTCAGACTCACAAAGACTATGGGGAGCTGCAGGTGGTCTTTTTCAGATGAGTGGTGGTCCAAACAGCAATGATCAGAGACAACAAATGTTAAAACAATTGCAATATAATGAGGACCTAAATCGTATTATTAAATTAAAAAATGATCCTAACGGATCTTATCCTGGTGGCTCTTATTCTCATCTATTAACTGTAGGCATTCAACAAGATTTTGCCTACAAATATCACGTTAAGATGCGTTTAAGAGATGATGTTACTGATGCACAAGCCCAAAGAGCGGGTGCAATGGCTGTAACCGCTAAAGAAGGATTTGCTAAAACTGCGCTTGCAGCATATGTGTATGCTGCTACTGGAACGAAATTGGAAAGTAAACCAGATGCACAATTAAACCCAATTCAAGGATTGACTGTTACAAAAACAGTAGGAGACACTTTAGGAAATCCAGATGATCCTGCAAATTCAGGTTACGTTACACATAAAGAGAGCAAACCATTCCCTGCAGGTATGACTTGGAGTTGGGAAAAGGGTGTCAAGCCAGCAAGTACAGCTACTACAGCTGGAGTATTCAAATATAAAGTAATTGCAAGATATCAAGATGGTACAAGTTCAGAAAATCCAGGTTCTGGTTCAGACGGAACAGTTACATTAAATGTTAAGCCTAAAACACCTGTAATTGACAAAAATTCTGTAAATGAAAAAGCGGGCAAAAAAGGGCAAAATGTAGTAGTGGATGTAAAGGAAGGAGTTCCTGATGGTTCTACAGTGACATTATATAGTGGAGATGAAGTTATCGGAACAGGAATAACAAGGGGTCAAAAAGCTACTATTAATGTTTCTAGAGCATTACCGTCAACAGCGATTAAAGCTAAAACAACAGTAAAAAATACTACAGTAGATTCAGAATTTAGTGCACCTGTAATTCCAACGCCTGAACGTGATACACAGCCACCAACTGTGAAAATTGTCTATAAAACAAGTAATAATGCTGAAACAACATTAACGGATGATATTTCAAAAGCACCAACTATTGATGTTTATCGCGGTGCAAATATTGAGTTGCCTTTAAAATATTACGATAACAATGCAGCTGGTAAAGTAAATATTCAGCATGTTTCTGGAATCCCTAAAGGTGTTTGGTTCAATAAAAATGCTTCTGAACATTCTAATGTAACAATTCAAGAATCAGGTAAAACTGAAAATGCTCAAGGAAGTTATACAGTTCGTGGTCGTGTTGATGCTAATGCTCCATTAGGTATTTCAATAGTTAAATTAAAAGTATCTGATGCGGCAGATGGAAATGTTAACCAAGGTAACCATAAAGAAGTGAAATTCCGTGTTCGTGTGTTAGACCTTGACTTTGAACAAGGTGTTTCTGCACAAACAGGCGTTGCTAAAATTTCTAGAGAAGTGGAATTAAACCGACCAGTAGGAGATGCAAATAATTACTTAACAGTAAATGATGGATCACAAAGAAGTGATAGATTATTCCCAAGTGGTATGACGTTCCGCTTTATCAGAGGTACAGAGTATAAGACAAACTTAACGTATACAGATCCTGGTAAATATACTGTAAAAGCAGCCGCATTCTATCCAACAACATATGTACCAACAAACGGTGAATCAGTTACTGCAACAAATGCGACAGGAGATAATGTCAATGAAATCCGTGGACGTGCTTATATTGCTAGAGATATTGAATTCCGAGTGAAACCAACAGCACCAACTGTAACACCTCAAGAAAATGGGGATGTTACAGTAACACCAGTTAATGAAAAGAATGTAAATTCATTTAATTTCACTTATAATGATCCGAATAATTCTTCAAGAAAAATAACAGCAACAAAAACTAAGGATGGATGGACACTGAATAACGCACCAGATGACGGTGTGACGATTGATAAAACTACAGGGAAAGTAACGATTAAAGATAGAGCTATCAAAGATTCTGCTCCAATTACTGCCAAATCCGAAACAAGTGACCATGTAGAAAGCAATCCAGCAACAGTAAATTCAAAAGCAGGGGAAAAAGAACCGCCTAAATTCGCATTTGATGAAAAGAATACTACTGTTGAGAATGGATTCCGTACAGTTTACGTGACTCCAACAGAAAGTAACAACTTTAGATTAGGAACAGTTACAGATGATTCTAACAAGTTAATCGAATCAAGATTATCATCTAAAGATAATAATACGAATGATTTAGATTATGGACTATCTTATGAAGGAAAATTATTGAAAACAAATAATGGCCCAGAACTAACAGCTCCTAAAGATATTATGGTTACTGGAACTCTTGATAAGACAAATAAGTCTGATCATGGTAACAAATGGACTAATGGTAAAGAAATTGTTACAAGATACTATGTAGCAACAGATGCTGCTGGAAATGAATTAAGAAATCAAGATAATGTCGCATCTAATCCAACACGTGTAGTATTTAAAGTGTTAACACAAGCTGAAAAATATGTTCCAAAAGTAGGAACACAACAGCTAGACAAAGATGTAACTGGTAAAGGCGCAAAACTTAGTGATGCAGAATTTAATGCCATGAAGCCTAAGTTAGATCTTAATTTCACAGCAACTCGTGGCGAAGTGAAAATTAATGGTAAGACAAAAGATCTAGAACTTACAATGAAAGACCGTGGGGAAATTAAGAAAAAACCAGACGGGACATATTATATTGGTGCAACAATTAAGTATCCTGACCTTTCGACTGAAGATATTGAAATTCCAATTAGTAAATCAGACACATCAGCTCCAACAGCTACAATGGATGGATTAACATTGACAAATGATATTAATACAACCGCAAAATTTGTAGTATTCAAAGGGGCAACATTTAATCCAACAATTAGAGTTAGTGATGATAAGAGCAATGTGACTAATCTAAGTATATCTGGTATTTCAAATGGAACAAAAATTGAAAAATCAGGAAACTGGTCTAAAGATGGTGCAGATGTAAAAGTAGAATTAGGAAATGCAACAGCTACGAATACGGCTACTTTAGGAGATCATGAAGGTAGTGTAGTTGTAAAAGATGCTTTAAATAATACAAATACGTATAAATTTAAGTATACAGTTGTAGATGTTGAAGTAAAAGAAACTCCGAAAACAGTTCCGCTAAATACACAATTAGGTGATTCACATTACAATGTAAAAGTAGTAGATACTCCAAATGCCGATGGTAATGATAAATACTATCCAACTGGTATGTCATTCAAATGGAAGAAGGGAAATTCTGAAGTTGCTAATGAAACTGAATTGGCAAAACCTGGGGTGATAACTGACTACAAAGCGCTGGTTAAATTCCCTAATGGAGGAGGGGTTAGAAAATCGATTGATGGTAAGGAGGTAAGAATTTACGCACCGGCTACAGTCGAAAGACCTGTAACATTCCACGTTAAACCGGTAGCTCCAACCATTTCACAATGGCAAAATGGAAATGTTAAAGTAACACCACCAACAGATGGGGACAAAGTAACGATTCCATTAACAGATGGAACTGTAACACTAGTGAAGAAAGATTCTGGATGGGAACTTGAAACTCCAAAAGCAGGTCTAGTATTCCACAATGGTTCACTAGAAATTCCTAAAAAATTAGTAGGAACTAGTGTTACTGCCAAAGCAACAAAAGGTACAGGTGGTTCAGCTGTAGATTCTGATAATACGACATATACACCTAAATCTCATACTGTAACTAAGGTTGATATTGTAAAAGAAGCAGGCTCACCACTTTCAAGAGATGATTTATCAGGAAAAACAGGGGTTACTGGATTAGTAGATGGAACTGAAACTAAAGATTTCGCAGCAACGAAGATTAGGAGTGTAGTGGAAAAAACATCACCATTACCAAATGTAACTCCGGATAGTAAGCAGACAATTCCAGTGACGATTACTTATGAAGATGGTTCAACAGAAACAACAGATGTAATTGTTAAAGTGAAACCACAAGCTCCAACAGTTACACCAAAAGAAAACGGAACTGTAGAAATTACACCGATATTAACTGGAGAAGGAACTACAACTATCACATATACAGGTGAAGATAATACGTCTAAAACAGTAACAGTAACAAAAGCTGGAGATGGAACTTGGACAAGTTCTGATCCAACAATTGCTGTTGATGCAAATGGTAAAGTGACAATTCCAGCAGATAAAGTTAAAGATGGTTCACCAATAACAGCTCAAGTAACAAGTAAATTAACAGGACTACCAAGTCAGCCAGCTAAAGCTACTGTAGGTAAACCGTTAGAAGTTGCATTTGGAAAACCAGAAAATGCAAGAGAAAAAGCTAAGTACACAAGTAAAGTAGTAGTAACACCAAATAAATCAAATAGTACAATTACTGCACCAACAGTAAATGGTTTAACGGTGAATAGTGAAGGAAAAGTTACTGGAACACCAGATATTAAAGACTGGGATAGAATAGAAGAACATCGTGATGTAACTATCAAAGTAACTGTAACTCACGAAGGAGATACGCCAGTTACGAAAGATGTTATTGTGAATGTATTAAGAGATACTGATGGGGATGGAGATCCAGACATTACAGATAAAGATGATGATAATGATGGAATTCCAGATGAGGAAGAGAAGAAAAACGGAACAGATCCAAAAGCTCCTACGACTCAAACTCCAACTATAGGAATTACTCGTAAAGAAAATGGTGATGCAATCGTAACGCCAACGAAACCAGGTGGAGGAACATATCCATCAGGAACTAAGGTAGTTATTCCAGGTGATAATAATACAACAATAGAGGTAGAGATTGGAAATGACGGTTCAGGAACAGTTCCAAATGATAAACTTCCAAAAGGAGAAGTATCAGGTAAAGGTATCGTAAAGGAACCAAATAAAGAACCATCGAAACCTGTGAATGTAACAACACCCGCTCGTAAACCATCAACAATAGAGTTAGAACAAGATCCAAAAACAGGAGATGTTTCTGTAACACCTAAGAAACCAGATGGAACATTATATCCAGAAAATACGAAGGTAGAAATACCGGGTAAAGATAAGGATCATCCAATCATAATTACAATCGGAAAAGATGGAACAGGAAAAGTTTCAAATAACGATTTACCTGAAGGGAAAACACCAGGAATAGGTAAAATTACAGAAAAAGGTAAAACCCCTGAAGAAGTTAAAGTAGAAACACCGAAACGCATTGATCCAACTTTACCAGAAACAGAAGCTCCAACAGATATAGCAATTACTCGTAAGGAAAATGGAGATGCTATTGTAACACCTAAGAAACCAGGTGGAGGAATATACCCGCAAGGAACTAAGGTTGAAATCCCAGGAGAAGATGGAAAAACTATTGAAGTAACGATAGGAAAAGATGGTTCTGGAGAAGTTCCAAATGATAAACTTCCAAAAGAAGCTAAACCAGGTCGTGGAACAGTAACAGAACCGAATAAGAAACCATCACGACCAGTAAGTGTAACAACACCAGCCCGTAAGACACCAACGGTAGAATTACAACAAGATCCAGATACAGGAGAAGTAACAGTAACGCCTAAGAAACCAGATGGAACATTATATCCAGAAAATACGAAGGTAGAAATACCGGGTAAAAATGGAACACCAATCGTTGTAATAATTGGAGCAGGCGGTAAAGGAAAAGTACCAAATAAAGATTTACCAGACGGAAAAATATCAGGAACAGGAACAATTACTGAGCCTGGTACAGGAAAAACACCAGAAAAAGTTACTGTAGAAACCCCAGCTCGCTTAACACCAGCCTTAGTATTAGATCAAGATCCAAATACAGGAGACGTTACAGTAACACCTAAGAAACCAGATGGAACATTGTATCCAGAAAATACGAAGGTAGAAATACCGGGTAAAGATAAGGATCATCCAATCACAATTACAATTGGAAAAGATGGAAAAGGTAAAGTACCAAATAGTGAGTTACCAGAAGAAAAAGTACCAGGCACAAGCAAGATTACAGTACCAGGAAAACCATCAGTGGAAGTTCCGAATGTAACGACTCCATCTAAGCTCATCCCAACAGTAGAATTGGACCAAGATCCAGATACTGGTGAAGTTACAGTAACGCCTAAGAAACCAGATGGAAAATTATATCCAGAAAATACGAAGGTAGAAATACCAGGTAAAGATAAGGATCATCCAATTACAATTACAATTGGAAAAGATGGAAAAGGTAAAGTACCAAATAATGAATTGCCAGAAGGAAAAGTACCAGGCACAAGCAAGATTACAGTACCAGGAAAACCATCAGTGGAAGTTCCTAAGGTAACAACACCATCTAAGCTTATCCCAACAGTAGAATTGGACCAAGATCCAGATACTGGTGAAGTTACAGTAACACCGAAGAAACCAGATGGAACATTATATCCAGAAAACACGAAGGTAGAAATACCAGGTAAAGATAAGGATCATCCAATTACAATTACAATCGGAAAAGATGGAAAAGGTAAAGTACCAAATAATGAATTACCAGAAGGAAAAGTACCAGGCACAAGCAAGATTACAGTACCAGGAAAACCATCAGTGGAAGTTCCGAATGTAACGACTCCAGCTAAGATAACACCAGAAACACCAGTAACTGAAAAACCAGGTAAGATTGAGATTACTCAACAACCAAATGGAAATGCGATTGTAACGCCTAAGAAACCAGATGGCACAACCTACCCATCAGGTAGCAAGGTAGAAATTCCAGGTGAAAATGGAACAACAATCACAGTCACAATTGGCAATGACGGTTCAGGAACAGTTCCAAATGACAAACTTCCAAAAGATGCTAAACCGGGAACAGGAACAGTAACCGAACCGAACAAGAAACCATCACAACCAGTGGATGTAACAACACCATCTCGTAAGACACCAACATTAGATGTGGAACGAGATCCTAAGACAGGTGACGTTACAGTAACACCGCAGAGACCAGGAGGAGGAACATATCCACCAGGAACTACAGTAGAAATCCCAGGTGAAGATGGTCCAATCACTGTTGAAATCGGTCAAGATGGAAAAGGTAAAGTACCAAACGACAAACTTCCTAAGAAAGCTGTCCCAGGTACAGGTAAGATTACTGAACCAAATAAACCATCAGTAGAAGTTCCTAATGTAACAACACCAGCTAAGGTAACACCAGAAACACCAGTAACTGAAAAACCAGGTAAGATTGAGATTACTCAACAACCAAATGGAAATGCGATTGTAACGCCTAAGAAACCAGATGGCACAACCTACCCATCAGGTAGCAAGGTAGAAATTCCAGGTGAAAATGGAACAACAATCACAGTCACAATTGGCAATGACGGTTCAGGAACAGTTCCAAATGACAAACTTCCAAAAGATGCTAAACCGGGAACAGGAACAGTAACCGAACCGAACAAGAAACCATCACAACCAGTGGATGTAACAACACCATCTCGTAAGACACCAACATTAGATGTGGAACGAGATCCTAAGACAGGTGACGTTACAGTAACACCGCAGAGACCAGGAGGAGGAACATATCCACCAGGAACTACAGTAGAAATCCCAGGTGAAGATGGTCCAATCACTGTTGAAATCGGTCAAGATGGAAAAGGTAAAGTACCAAACGACAAACTTCCTAAGAAAGCTGTCCCAGGTACAGGTAAGATTACTGAACCAAATAAACCATCAGTAGAAGTTCCTAATGTAACAACACCAGCTAAGGTAACACCAGAAACACCAGTAACTGAAAAACCAGGTAAGATTGAGATTACTCAACAACCAAATGGAAATGCGATTGTAACGCCTAAGAAACCAGATGGCACAACCTACCCATCAGGTAGCAAGGTAGAAATTCCAGGTGAAAATGGAACAACAATCACAGTCACAATTGGCAATGACGGTTCAGGAACAGTTCCAAATGACAAACTTCCAAAAGATGCTAAACCGGGAACAGGAACAGTAACCGAACCGAACAAGAAACCATCACAACCAGTGGATGTAACAACACCATCTCGTAAGACACCAACATTAGATGTGGAACGAGATCCTAAGACAGGTGACGTTACAGTAACACCGCAGAGACCAGGAGGAGGAACATATCCACCAGGAACTACAGTAGAAATCCCAGGTGAAGATGGTCCAATCACTGTTGAAATCGGTCAAGATGGAAAAGGTAAAGTACCAAACGACAAACTTCCTAAGAAAGCTGTCCCAGGTACAGGTAAGATTACTGAACCAAATAAACCATCAGTGGAAGTTCCGAATGTAACGACTCCAGCTAAGATAACACCAGAAACACCAGTAACTGAAAAACCAGGTAAGATTGAGATTACTCAACAACCAAATGGAAATGCGATTGTAACGCCTAAGAAACCAGATGGCACAACCTACCCATCAGGTAGCAAGGTAGAAATTCCAGGTGAAAATGGAACAACAATCACAGTCACAATTGGCAATGACGGTTCAGGAACAGTTCCAAATGACAAACTTCCAAAAGATGCTAAACCGGGAACAGGAACAGTAACCGAACCGAACAAGAAACCATCACAACCAGTGGATGTAACAACACCATCTCGTAAGACACCAACATTAGATGTGGAACGAGATCCTAAGACAGGTGACGTTACAGTAACACCGCAGAGACCAGGAGGAGGAACATATCCACCAGGAACTACAGTAGAAATCCCAGGTGAAGATGGTCCAATCACTGTTGAAATCGGTCAAGATGGAAAAGGTAAAGTACCAAACGACAAACTTCCTAAGAAAGCTGTCCCAGGTACAGGTAAGATTACTGAACCAAATAAACCATCAGTAGAAGTTCCTAATGTAACAACACCAGCTAAGGTAACACCAGAAACACCAGTAACTGAAAAACCAGGTAAGATTGAGATTACTCAACAACCAAATGGAAATGCGATTGTAACGCCTAAGAAACCAGATGGCACAACCTACCCATCAGGTAGCAAGGTAGAAATTCCAGGTGAAAATGGAACAACAATCACAGTCACAATTGGCAATGACGGTTCAGGAACAGTTCCAAATGACAAACTTCCAAAAGATGCTAAACCGGGAACAGGAACAGTAACCGAACCGAACAAGAAACCATCACAACCAGTGGATGTAACAACACCATCTCGTAAGACACCAACATTAGATGTGGAACGAGATCCTAAGACAGGTGACGTTACAGTAACACCGCAGAGACCAGGAGGAGGAACATATCCACCAGGAACTACAGTAGAAATCCCAGGTGAAGATGGTCCAATCACTGTTGAAATCGGTCAAGATGGAAAAGGTAAAGTACCAAACGACAAACTTCCTAAGAAAGCTGTCCCAGGTACAGGTAAGATTACTGAACCAAATAAACCATCAGTAGAAGTTCCTAATGTAACAACACCAGCTAAGGTAACACCAGAAACACCAGTAACTGAAAAACCAGTTGCACCAGTGACACCTGATACGCCAGTTACACCTGATACTAATGGAGGTTCTGGTCAAGATGCACCAGCACCAACAACTCCAGTTCCAGATGCAGTTACTCCGAATGCAGATCAGGTAGATACTAAGACTACTGTTGATAATGGAGCTAAGTCAAATGGTTCTCAAAATGTATTGCCAAATACAGGAACAGAATCAAATGCTACTCTTGCATCTTTCGGACTTCTTGGTATGCTAGGTGGTCTCGGACTTGCTCTTGCAAAGAAAAAAGAAGACTAAAAATGTAGTCAAAATATGTATTGTTCATTGTTAAGTGGACAATGAATAAAAAAATAACAACGGCCTTGTTCCTCGTTTTAAGAGGTGCAAGGCCGTTGTTGTATTTTTGAAAAGTAGATGCTAATATCTGGACCACAATAAATTGAAACTAGAATAGTACACTCTGGTTGTTAAAACATTTCTAGAAATTAATTTGATTTTAAATCTAGACAGTTAGTTTCACTTAAATATATAACATAATAACATTTTTATGGATAATTAAAAATTTTATCCCTATTTTATGTAATAAATCGGTTTTCTCTTGTTTAAATATATTAAAAATGGTATAATTGAGCTGTGATAGCTGTGATAGCTGTGATAGCTGTGATAGCTGTGATGTTATTTGCTAATAGCGATCATCATAGTGATTTTTATAGCTTAACTCTTTTTAAGGGGTTGAAGTTATGAAGATTGCTTTTTCTATATTATATTGCCCTTAGGAGGACAAATGGAACACAAATCGAATTCATATAAAGTAAATCGACAACAACGTGAAAAAGTCTTGCGCTTTTCTATTCGTAAATACAGTTTCGGTGCGGCTTCAGTTGCTGTAGCAGCGCTGATGTTTTTGGGTGCACGCGTTGCGAGTGCGGATAGTGTAAGCGAAACTACTGCACCATCTACTGCGGGTGTAGTAAGTCCTAAAGATGAGGCCAAGTCGCCTCAAGGTATTGCGGAACCTACTGGAAACAAAGTAGATGAAGTAAATAAATCCTTGGAAACTCAAGTGCCTACAGTTGATAAAACTAAGTTGAGAAAAGTAGTTGAAGAACTAAATTCTCTTCTTTCAACTAAATTAAACCTTGACGCTTCAGTAGTCTCACCTGTTAAAGACAGACTTCAAAAAGGGAAAGAAGCCCTAGAAAATTCTGACCTAGCTCAAAAGGATATTGATGAGCTTGTAGAAGTCTTGTCTAAAGATGTGACAGTTTTATCAGCTGCCAAGGAATCAACTGAGGTTCAAGTAGATAAAACTGAGAAGCAGGCTGAAAAACCAGCGAGCCAACCTTCTTCTGAAGTAAGCGCAATCGAAGAGAGTCAAACTGTATCAGCTAAAAAAGAAGCCTTGAAAGTATCTGTAGATCAATTGCAGGCAGCTGTTTTGGAATTGCCTGAGCATGAGACTAGCAAAGAAGTTCTTGAAAAAGCCAATGAACTATTGGGCTTGGCTCAGGATGTTCTTCAGAATACTACAGTCTCTCTAACAGATGTTGAACAAATGAACAAACTTGTGAAGAGAATGTTTATTTCTGTTAAAAATGCTACAACACGTTTGAGTTCAGGATCTCGTGACTCACGTAATGGTCAAAGTATGGGTCAAGGTTCTGGTCTAAGATCGGCAGCCATTGATAAAACGACTATTCGTGGGCAACTTGGAATCGTTATAGCAAATTCTGGATTTATCACAGGATATGCGACACCATCTTCAACAATTGAAATTAAGCAAAATGGAAAAACATTGGTAACTTCAAAGCTTGATGATTCAGGTGCCTTCAAGTTAAATGCTCCTGGGATTAAAGTTGGAAGCACAGTGACATTGGTAGTGAATGGGAAAACTGTTGATACTGTAGTTGTAAGCGAAGCAAATACAGTTTCCTTCAATGATAGTCTAGCCTATGTTAAACAAGTTGATGGATATACAGCAGCGGAATCTGATGTGGAAATCACAGTAGGAGGACGAAAATATAAAACGAAGTCGCAATCTAATGGATATTTCACTGTTGATGTTGATGCTCAACTGATGACAAAAGGTGCGGAAGTCACAGCTGTAGTAACAAAAGATGGGAAAGTAGTTGGTCGTGGAACGAGTATTGTTCGTGAAGCAAAAGTAACAGACTTCGGTGTTGGTTGGACAGAAAACCCTATGATTAACTATTCAGAGCGTGATGTGTTCTCACCAGATACGAAACAGTATGCTTTCGTAAGTAAAGGAAAAGCTAATCAAGCTTATGATAACATTCGTGTGTATCGTGAGATGCGAGTTGAAGATAATGGCAACAAGTATTACTATTGGATGGTAGATTCAGGTCCAGCAGCAAATGCGCAGGCAGGATTGTCTAAAAAAATCTCACTTGCTATTCCGCGTACAGTTGGAGATCCGTATGATTTCACTTATACAAAATATGTAAATGGACAACAGACATCTCATAAAGAATATTCTAGTGCGTCAGCATGGGAGTATGAAAATCCCGCTTATCGAGCATATGTAAAAGATGGTGTCCGACGTTCGGGGGCATCTTATACTGAAAATACAGATGCTTGGATGGATTATATAGAACCATCAAATGGATGGCGTAAGAATATTTATCGAAAAAATAGCGGAGATGGGACAGAGCCTAATGCAGATGCATTCCCTCGAGTCCTAGATATGTTAGGTATCAAGAAGAACGGTCTTGAATACAACCTTGTTAGAGGTGTTATAGAAGATAAACTGAACGTAGTTGCTGGGCAACGTACAATTATGACTTTCAAAACAAAAGTTTTAGAAGGTGATGAATTGGATCAAAGTATTATGTCGGATTGGGTTAATAAAGATAAAAGTAATCCGATGGTATCAGAGATCAAATCCCGCTTAGCGAATGATCCGTATCTTGCCTACGGAGGGTATACATTGGGAGGAAAACCTCGGTATTATTCAGGTCAAAATGCCATCATCGGTACCTTGCCGTTGAGACCAGAAGAAGCAACTAACTTCAATTTCAAACCAGTATCTAAAGAGCAAACTACAAAAGTGGGAGTTATTCCTCCAGCGATTGATAGCATTAAGAATAAGTCAGAAATGCCAGCTGGAACAACCTATCGTTGGTTTAAAGATCCAGATGTGTCCAAAACTACGGCACCAGGGAAACCAGTGTATGGTAAGGTAGAAGTAGTAATCCCCCAACGTGGAACCTACATTGTGGATGTACCAGTTCATGTTGTAGATACCAAAGCTCAAACACCAGTGGCAACAGCTAAGGATAATGGGGATGTAACTGCAAAACCACAAGATTCTAAAAAAGTAGACAAAATCAAAGTAAGCTTTACAGGGGAAGATAATAAACCTAAAACAGCTGAGGGAACTAAAGGAACAAACGGCAAATGGACTGTAAATAACCCAGATGTTCGAATTGATCCAAATACAGGTGAAATCACAATCCCGGCTAATAAAGTTAAAGACTTGACAGAAGTAACAGCAGTTACGAAGAATGGAAATGGTGCGGATTCGGATCCAGCTAAAGCAACTGCAAAAGATGTCCAAAAACCACAAGCTACTTTAAATGGCATTACGCTAACAGAGACAGCCAATACACCAATCTTTACAGTCTATCGTGGTGCTGACTTTAACCCAGAGCTTAAAGTATGGGATAACTCAGGTACCATCTCAAAAGTAACAGTTGGAAATCTTCCTGGCGGAGTAAGTGCTTCTAACTTTACAGCTCAAACAGGTAAAGATGGAAGTTCAGAAGATAAGAAGTATAAAACTCGTTTATCTTCAGGTAGAGTATTAGATACTCAGACATTGGGAGAACATACTGCTACTCTTCACGTAGAAGGAAGTAGTGCTACTGACAGCCGTGACTTGAAATTCAAGTACCGTGTTGTGGATATTGCAACAAAAAATCTTGAAAATGGTGTCGCGAAAGTACCAGTTGGTTCAACATTAAATGTACCAAATAGCCGTACAAATGTTGATGCTCATAATTATCTTAAAGTTGTAGATAGCCAAGATCAAAGCGATCGTGGGAATAGCCACTTGCCTCAAGGTATGACTTGGACGTGGAAAGCTGGAGACAACTTAGATCCAGGTACTACATTAGATAATTCAGGTAAATACACTCGAAATGCTACAGCGCAATTCCCAAGTTCTGTAACAGATAACAATAGTACAACTAGAACAACATTTGCACCGACAGAAATCAAGCGTCCAGTAGTTCTTGCGGTAACGCCGACAGCGCCTAGCGTAGTAGCCAATGAAAATGGTAGTGTAACAGTTACCCCACCAACACGTCCTAATGGTAATACACCGCAAGATATTGATACAATCACACTTACTTATACACCAACAGGTAAGACTACACCAGAAACTGTAACAGTTGCAAAATCAGGAAATAACTGGACAGTCAATGGTAAGACAACCGATAAAGTATCAGTAACTCCAGCAGGTGTTGTAACAATTTCTGATCTTGAAGTTGCGGATGGTAAAGAAGTAACTGCAAAAGTTTCTAAGAGAATTGATAATAATGTAGTTCTTGAAAGTCCAGTAGCTAAAGTAACATCAAAATCTTCTAAACCAGCTAAACCAGTAGCAGTGGCGAAAGATAATGGTGATGTTACAGGTAAACCACAAGATCCAGCAAAAGCAGATAAAATTACTGTAAGCTATACTGGAGAAGATAATCAACCAAAAACAGCTGTTGGAACTAAAGATCCGAAAGGAAAATGGACAGTAAATACTCCAGAAGTACAAATCAATCCAAATACTGGAGAAATCACGATTCCGGAAAATAAAGTAAAAGACGGACAGAAGTAACAGTAGTTACGAAAAATGGAAATGGTACTGATTCAGATCCAGCAAAAGCAACAGCGAAATTTTCTAAGCCAGCTAAACCAGTAGCAACAGCAAAAGACAATGGTGATGTTACAGGTAAACCACAAAATCCAGCAAAAGCAGATAAGATTACTGTAAGCTATACAGGAGAAGATAATCAACCAAAAACAGCTGTTGGAACTAAAGATCCGAAAGGAAAATGGACAGTAAATACTCCAGAAGTACAAATCAATCCAAATACTGGAGAAATCACGATTCCGGAAAATAAAGTAAAAGACGGAACAGAAGTAACAGTAGTTACCAAAAATGGAAATGGTGCTGATTCAGATCCAGCAAAAGTAACTGCAAAAGATGTGCAAAAACCACAAGCTACTTTAAATGGTGTTCCATTAACAGAAACAGCTAATTCACCAATCTTTACAGTCTATCGTGGCGCTACATTTAACCCTGAATTGAAGGTATGGGATAACTCAGGTGTAATTTCTAAAGTAGAAGTTAAGGGAGGACTTCCAAAAGGAGTAACCGCTTCTACATTTACATCTCAAACAGGAAAAACTGAAGCAAATCCATATGCAACTCGCTTGTCTTCAGGTACTGTATTGAATACTGAAACTTTAGGAGAACATGCAGCTACTCTACATGTTGAAGGAAGCAGTGCTACTGATAGCCGTGATTTGAAATTCAAGTATCGAGTGGTTGATATTGAGACTAGAAACCTTGAAAATGGTATCGCAAAAGTACCAGTAGCTTCAACATTGAATGTAGCCAATAGTGGTAAAAATATTGATGCTCATAGATATCTTAAGGTTGTAGATAGTGAAGATAAAGCAGATCGTGGAAACAATTATTTACCAAGTGGTATGACGTGGACATGGAAAGCTGGAGATAAATTAGATTCAGGAACAACACTAGATAACTCAGGTAAATATACTCGAAACGCAACAGCAGTATTCCCAAATGCTAGCAAAAATTCTATTACGGATGTAAATAGTACAACTAGAACAACATTTGCACCTGCAGAAATTAAGCGTCAAGTAGTGTTAGCAGTAACGCCAACAGTGCCTAGCGTAGTTGGACATGAGAATGGTAGTGTGACAATTACCCCACCAACACGCCCTAATAGTACTAATCCACAGGATATTGATACTATCACAATTACTTATGTACCGACAGGTAAGACTACACCAGAAACTGTAACAGTTACAAAATCAGGAAATACTTGGACTGTAAATGGTAAGACAGCTGATAAAGTGTCAGTAACCCCTGCAGGCGTTGTGACAATTTCTGATGCTGAGGTTGCAGATAAAACAGAAATAACTGCAAAAGTTTCTAAGAGAATTGATAATGTAGTTCTTGAGAGTCCAGTAGCTAGAGGAACAGCAAATGGTAGTTTGGGAGCTGAAGTTACTCCACCAGCACCAGTTCTGGAAAAAGAAAAAACTACGCCAGTTACAGTAGTAACACCAAACAAACCAGGTTCAACAATCACCACAGAAACACCAGTAAATGGATTAACAGTAGATGGCGATGGTAACTTAACTGGTACACCAACTGTCACAGATTGGGGACCGAAAGAAGAAGAACGTAAAGTTACGATCCCAGTTAAAGTTAAACATGGTGACGAGGTAGTTCCTGTAAATGTTCCAGTTACTATCCAACGCGATACAGATGGAGATGGAATCCCAGATAAAGTAGACTCAGATGATGACAACGATGGAATTCCAGATACAGAAGATGCAAATCCAAAAGTAGCAGATAAATTAACAGGAGAAAAAACAGGAAAAACTGTAAAAGAAAAAACACCTGTCCCAGCAAATACTAAGGTAGTAACACCAAACAAACCAGGCACAACGATTACAGTAGATAGTCCAGTCAATGGTTTAACAGTGGATAACGGTGGAAATCTAGTAGGTACACCAACTGTCACAGATTGGGGACCAAAAGAAGAAGAACGCACAGTCGAAATTCCAGTTAAACTGAAACGTGGAACGGAAGAGACTGTTGTAAAAATCCCTGTAACTATCCAACGCGATACAGATGGAGATGGAATCCCAGATAAAGTAGACACAGATGATGACAACGATGGAATTCCAGATACAGAAGATGCAAATCCAAAAGTAGCAGATGGATTAACAGGAGAAACAACAGGAAAAACTGTAAAAGAAAAAACACCTGTCCCAGCAAATACTAAGGTAGTAACACCAAACAAACCAGGTACAACGATTACAGTAGATAAACCAGTCAATGGTTTAACAGTGGATAACGGCGGAAATTTAGTAGGAACACCAACTGTCACAGATTGGGGACCAAAAGAAGAAGAGCGTACAGTAGAGATTCCAGTTAAACTGAAACGTGGAACAGAAGAGACTGTTGTAAAAATCCCTGTAACTATCCAACGCGATACAGATGGCGACGGCATTCCAGATGTGACCGATCCAGATGATGACAACGATGGTATTCCAGACAAGGATGATGCAAATCCAAAAGTAGCTGATAAATTAACAGGTACAGTCACAGATCCAGGAAAAGTGAAAGAGAAAGCACCAGTACCGCCAACAAAAGTTGTGACACCAAATAAACCAGGTTCAACAATCACTACAGAAACACCAGTAAATGGTTTAACAGTAGATGGTGATGGTAACTTAACTGGAACACCAACCGTAACAGATTGGGGACCAAAAGAAGAAGAACGTAAAGTTACAATCCCAGTTAAAGTTAAGAATGGTGATGAAGAAGTCGTTGTGGATGTTCCAGTTACAATCCAACGTGATACAGATGGCGACGGCATTCCAGATGTGACCGATCCAGATGATGATAACGATGGAATTCCAGACAAGGATGATGCAAATCCAAAAGTAGCTGATAAATTAACAGGTACAGTCACAGATCCAGGAAAAGTGAAAGAAAAAGCACCAGTACCGCCAACAAAAGTTGTGACACCAAATAAACCAGGTTCAACAATCACTACAGAAACACCAGTAAATGGTTTAACAGTAGATGGCGATGGTAACTTAACTGGAACACCAACCGTAACAGATTGGGGACCAAAAGAAGAAGAACGTAAAGTTACAATCCCAGTTAAAGTTAAGAATGGTGATGAAGAAGTTACTGTGGATGTTCCAGTTACAATTCAACGTGATACAGATGGCGACGGTATCCCAGATGTGACCGATCCAGATGATGATAACGATGGTATTCCAGACAAAGATGAAGAGAAAAATGGAACAGATCCTAAGACACCAACAACTCAAACTCCTACAATCGATATCACACGCAAACCAAATGGTGATGCAGTAATAACACCGAAGAAACCAGATGGCTCAACCTACCCACCAGGAACAGTAGTAGAAATTCCAGGTAAGGATGGTAATCCAATTGTCGTTACAATCGGTGAAGATGGTTCAGGAATAGTTCCAAATGACAAGTTACCTAAAGGTGATTTACCAGGAAAAGGTACAGTAACAGAACCGAATAAAGAACCATCACAACCAGTGCCAGTAACAACACCAGCTCGTAAGAACCCGACAATCAAAATTGAACAAGATCCTAAGACGGGTGATGTTACAGTGACACCGAAGAAACCAGATGGCTCAATCTACCCACCAGGAACAGTAGTAGAAATTCCAGGTAAAGACGGAAACCCAATCACAGTAACAATCGGTGAAGATGGAAAAGGAACAGTACCAAACAGTGATCTGCCAGAAGGAGATATTCCGGGAACAGGTAAGATTATTGAAAAAGGGAAAACACCTGAAGAAGTTCAAGTGAAGACACCTAAAAAATTAGATCCAAATGAACCACAAACAGAGCAACCAGTCTCAATTGATATTACTAGAAAACCAAATGGAGATGCTATTGTAACACCGAAGAAACCTGGAGTGGGAGGAACATATCCACCAGGAACGAAGGTAGTTATTCCGGGTGATAATGATACTCCAATCGAGGTTATCATCGGAGAAGACGGTTCAGGAATAGTACCGAATGATAGTCTTCCAAAAGGAAAAATCGAAGGAGAAGGTACAGTAACAGAACCGAATAAGAGACCATCACAACCAGTGCCAGCAACAACTCCAGCACGTAAGACTCCAACCGTAGACTTGGAACAAGATCCTAAGACTGGTGATGTTACAGTAACACCTAAGAGACCAGATGGCTCAACATTCCCACCAGGAACAGTAGTAGAAATTCCAGGTAAAGGTGACAAGCCAATCACAGTAACAATCGGAGAAGATGGTAAAGGTAAAGTACCAAACAGTGAATTACCAGACGGTGAGGTTACAAAACCAGGTAAGATTACCGAACCAGGCAAACCATCTGTTGAAGTTCCTGAGGTCACAACCCCAGCTAAAGTAACTCCAACAGTAGACTTGGAACAAGATCCTAAGACTGGTGATGTTACAGTGACACCTAAGAGACCAGATGGCTCAATCTACCCACCAGGAACAGTAGTAGAAATTCCAGGTAAAGATAAGGATCACCCAATCACAGTTACAATCGGTGAAGACGGTAAAGGTAAAGTACCAAACAGTGATCTACCAGAAGGTAAAGCACCAGGAACAGGTAAGATTACCGAACCAGGTAAACCAGCTGTTGAAGTTCCTAATGTAACAACACCAGCTCATAAGACACCAACACTAGATGTGAAACGAGATCCTGAGACAGGTGACGTTACATTAACACCGAAGAGACCAGATGGAACAACATATCCACCAGGAACTACGGTAGAAATCCCAGGTAAAGATGGCAAGCCAATCACAGTCACAATCGGTGAAGACGGTAAAGGTAAAGTACCAAACAGTGATCTACCAGATGTAGAAACACCAGGTACAGGTAAGATTACCGAACCAGGTAAACCAGCTGTTGAAGTTCCTAATGTAACAACACCAGCTAAAGTAACTCCAACCGTAGACTTGGAACAAGATCCTAAGACTGGTGATGTTACAGTGACACCGAAGAAACCAGATGGGTCAACATACCCACCAGGAACTAAGGTAGAAATTCCAGGTAAAGATAAGGATCACCCAATCACAGTAACAATCGGAGAAGATGGTAAAGGTAAAGTACCAAACAGTGAATTACCAGACGGTAAGGTTACAAAACCAGGTAAGATTACAGAACCAGGCAAACCAGCTGTTGAAGTTCCTGAGGTCACAACCCCAGCTAAAGTAACTCCAACCGTAGACTTGGAACAAGATCCTAAGACTGGTGATGTTACAGTGACACCGAAGAAACCAGATGGCTCAATCTACCCACCAGGAACAGTAGTAGAAATTCCAGGTAAAGGTGACAAGCCAATCACAGTAACAATCGGAGAAGATGGTAAAGGTAAAGTACCAAACAGTGAATTACCAGATGGTAAGGTTACAAAACCAGGTAAGATTACAGAACCAGGCAAACCATCAGTGGAAGTTCCTGAGGTCACAACCCCAGCTAAAGTAACTCCAACCGTAGATTTGGAACAAGATCCTAAGACTGGTGATGTTACAGTGACACCGAAGAAACCAGATGGCTCAATCTACCCACCAGGAACAGTAGTAGAAATTCCAGGTAAAGGTGACAAGCCAATCACAGTAACAATCGGAGAAGATGGTAAAGGTAAAGTACCAAACAGTGAATTACCAGATGGTAAGGTTACAAAACCAGGTAAGATTACAGAACCAGGCAAACCATCAGTGGAAGTTCCTGAGGTCACAACCCCAGCTAAAGTAACTCCAACCGTAGACTTGGAACAAGATCCTAAGACTGGTGATGTTACAGTGACACCGAAGAAACCAGATGGGTCAACATACCCACCAGGAACTAAGGTAGAAATTCCAGGTAAAGATAAGGATCACCCAATCACAGTTACAATCGGTGAAGACGGTAAAGGTAAAGTACCAAACAGTGATCTACCAGAAGGTAAAGCACCAGGAACAAGTAAGATTACAGAACCAGGTAAACCAGCTGTTGAAGTTCCTAATGTAACAACACCAGCTCATAAGACACCAACACTAGATGTGAAACGAGATCCTGAGACAGGTGACGTTACATTAACACCGAAGAAACCAGATGGAACAACATATCCACCAGGAACTACGGTAGAAATCCCAGGTAAAGATGGCAAGCCAATCACAGTCACAATCGGTGAAGACGGTAAAGGTAAAGTACCAAACAGTGATCTACCAGACGTAGAAACACCAGGTACAGGTAAGATTACAGAACCAGGTAAACCAGCTGTTGAAGTTCCTAATGTAACAACACCAGCTAAATTCACACCAGAAACACCAGTAACTGAAAAACCAGGTAAGATTGAAATTACTCAACAACCAAATGGAAATGCGATTGTAACGCCTAAGAAACCAGATGGAACAACTTACCCATCAGGTAGCAGGGTAGAAATTCCAGGAGAAAATGGAACAACAATCACAGTAACAATTGGTGAAAATGGTTCAGGTGAAGTACCAAATGACAACCTTCCTAAGACAAATGTCCCAGGTACAGGAACAGTAACAGAACCTAACAAGAAACCATCACAACCAGTGGATGTAACAACACCAGCTCGTAAGACACCAACACTAGATGTGAAACGAGATCCTGAAACAGGTGACGTTACAGTAACACCGAAGAAACCAGACGGCTCAACCTACCCACCAGGAACTACGGTAGAAATTCCAGGTAAAGGTGGCAAGCCAATCACAGTCACAATCGGTGAAGACGGTAAAGGTAAAGTACCAAACAGTGATCTACCAGATGTAGAAACACCAGGTACAGGTAAGATTACAGAACCAGGTAAACCAGCTGTTGAAGTTCCTAATGTAACAACACCAGCTAAATTCACACCAGAAACACCAGTAACTGAAAAACCAGGTAAGATTGAAATTACTCAACAACCAAATGGAAATGCGATTGTAACGCCTAAGAAACCAGATGGAACAACTTACCCATCAGGTAGCAGGGTAGAAATTCCAGGAGAAAATGGAACAACAATCACAGTAACAATTGGTGAAAATGGTTCAGGTGAAGTACCAAATGACAACCTTCCTAAGACAAATGTCCCAGGTACAGGAACAGTAACAGAACCTAACAAGAAACCATCACAACCAGTAGATGTAACAACACCAGCTCGTAAGACACCAACAATAGAGTTGGATCAAGATCCTAAGACAGGTGACGTTACAGTAACACCGAAGAAACCAGATGGCTCAACATACCCACCAGGAACTACGGTAGAAATCCCAGGTAAAGATGGAAACCCAATTATCGTTACAATCGATAAAGAAGGTAAAGGTAAAGTACCAAACAGTGAATTACCAGACGGTAAAGTTCCAGGAACAGGTAAGATTACAGAACCAGGTAAACCAGCTGTAGAAGTTCCAGTAGAAACTCCAGCGAAGGTAACACCAGCAACACCAACAGATACAATTCCAGTTGCACCAGTGACATCTGATACGCCAGTCAACCCTGACACTAATGGAGGTTCTGGTCAAGATACACCAGCACCAGCTACTCCAACTCCAAATGCAGTTACTCCGAATGCGGATCAGGTAGATCCTCAGACTACTGTTGATAATGGAGCTAAGTCAAATGATTCTCAAAATGTATTGCCAAATACAGGAACAGAATCAAATGCTGCTCTTGCCTCTCTAGGACTTCTTGGACTATTGAGTGGATTTGGACTTGTAGCTCGCAAGAAAAAAGAAGACTAAAAATTTAGTCAAATGAACATTCATTCTTTTGTATTTTAACAACGAACTAGATTGATTCTGATAGTTGTGTTATCCATAAAATACAAAGAATGTTTAGATAAAGAAAGCGAACAATGCTAGGATTTTGTTAAACGGAATTCTAAGTATTGTTCGCTTTTGTGGTATAATAATTACTATGCAGAAAAAACCAACGTCAGCCTATGTGCACATCCCATTTTGTACCCAGATTTGTTATTATTGTGACTTTTCAAAAGTTTTTATCAAGAATCAGCCGGTAGATAGTTATTTGGAGCATCTGCTGGAAGAGTTTCGTTCTTATGACATTCAAAAGTTACGAACCCTTTACATTGGTGGTGGGACACCGACAGCTTTGTCAGCTCCGCAACTGGAGGTGTTATTGAAGGGCTTGACTAAAAAATTGGACTTGTCTGTCTTAGAGGAGTTGACCATTGAGGCTAATCCAGGCGACTTGGACGCGGATAAGATTGCTGTTTTGAAGAACTCGGCTGTTAATCGTGTTTCGCTAGGTGTGCAAACCTTTGACGACAAGATGCTGAAAAAGATTGGGCGCAGTCATTTGGAGAAGGATATTTATGAAAATATCGACCGTCTGAAACTGGCTGGTTTTGACAATATCTCTATTGATTTGATTTATGCACTGCCTGGTCAGACCATGGAGCAGGTCAAGGAAAATGTGGCTAAGGCCATTGGACTTGATATTCCCCATATGAGTTTGTATAGCTTGATTTTGGAAAATCATACGGTCTTTATGAACCGTATGCGACGAGGGAAATTGCCTCTGCCTAAGGAGGAACTGGAAGCTGAGATGTTTGAGTACATCATCGCAGAGCTAGAGCGAGCTGGTTTTGAACATTATGAGATTTCCAATTTCTCCAAACCCGGTTTTGAAAGTCGTCACAATCTCATGTACTGGGACAATGCTGAATACTATGGTATCGGTGCTGGGGCATCTGGTTATGTAGATGGAGTACGCTATAAGAATCATGGTCCCATTCGTCATTATCTCAGTGCAGTTGAGGAAGGCAACGCTCGCATCACAGAAGAACACCTGAGTCAAAAGGAGCAAATGGAAGAAGAAATGTTCTTGGGCCTCCGCAAGAAATCAGGAGTCTCCATGGTGCGATTTGAGGAAAAATTTGGACGGTCTTTCGATGGACTTTATGGAGAAATTGTCAAGGACTTGGTACAACAAGGTCTCATGCAAATAGAGGGTGACCGAGTTCGTATGACAAAGAGAGGTCTCTTTTTGGGAGACACTGTAGCAGAACGATTTATTTTGGAGTAGGATGATGGGCTTAACTTATCAAATGAAAATGAAAATTCCTTTTGATATGGCTGATATGAACGGTCATATCAAACTTCCAGATGTGATTTTGCTTTCCCTACAAGTTTCAGGGATGCAGTCCATTGAGTTGGGAGTTAGTGATAAGGCTATTTTGGAAGACTATAATCTGGTCTGGATTATCACAAACTATGATATTGAGGTAGCTCGTTTGCCTCGTTTTGCGGAAGAAATCACTATCGAAACGGAAGCCCTGAGCTACAATCGACTCTTTTGCTACCGTCGCTTTACCATTTATGATGAAGCAGGACAGGAACTCGTCCACATGATGGCGACCTTTGTTCTCATGGACCGAGACAGTCGAAAAGTTCATGCAGTAGAACCTGAGATTGTGGCTCCTTACCAGTCTGATTTTGATAAAAAACTTATCCGTGGACCAAAGTATGAGTCCTTGGAAGATTCAATCAGCAAGGATTACCATGTCCGTTTTTACGATTTAGATATGAATGGTCACGTCAATAATAGTAAATACCTGGACTGGATTTTTGAAGTCATGGGAGCTGATTTTTTGACCCACTATGTTCCCAAGAAAATCAACCTCAAGTATGTCAAGGAAGTTCGACCAGGTGGGGTGATTACATCGGCTGTTGAGCGGAGTGGACTCGAAAGTAAGCATGAGATTACAAGCGACGGTGCTACTAATGCACAGGCTATTATTACTTGGCAAGAAATAGAAAAGGATTAGGGAGAAATAGATGAAATATAAAGGCTATTTAATTGATCTAGACGGAACTATTTATAAGGGCAAAGATAGAATTCCAGCAGGAGAGGCTTTTGTTCATGAATTGCAAAAGCGGGACATTCCCTATCTCTTTGTGACCAACAATACAACTCGCACTCCAGAGAGTGTTCAAGAGATGTTGGCTCAGAATTTTAATATTGATACGCCCCTATCGACTGTCTACACAGCTACTTTGGCCACTATCGACTATATGAACGACTTGGGGCTTGAAAAGACCGTCTATGTCATCGGAGAAACAGGGCTCAAGGAAGCCATCAAGGCGGCTGGTTATGTGGAAGACAAGGAAAATCCTGCCTATGTGGTAGTAGGGCTGGACTGGCAGGTCGACTATGAAAAATTTGCGACAGCAACTCTAGCTATCCAAAAGGGAGCTCATTTTATCGGAACCAATCCTGACCTCAATATCCCGACAGAGCGTGGTCTTTTGCCAGGTGCTGGTTCACTGATTACCTTTCTTGAAGTGGCAACACGAGTGAAACCTGTTTATATCGGGAAACCAAATGCCATCATTATGGATAAGGCGGTTGGGCACTTAGGTTTGGAACGTGAAGAGTTGATCATGGTCGGGGACAACTACCTGACAGATATCCGAGCAGGGATTGACAATGGCATTCCAACGCTCTTGGTGACGACAGGTTTTACCAAGGCAGAAGAAGTGGCAGACCTGCCAATCGCACCGACTCATGTGGTTTCTAGCCTTGCGGAGTGGGATTTTGATGAAAATTAAACTGACCTTTTGGGGCTCTATGCTCTTTCTCTTCTCTCTTTCAATCCTTCTGACCATTTATCTGGCTTGGATTTTTTATCCGCTGGAGATTGAGTGGCTGAATTTCACGGATCGGGTCTATTTAAAGCCAGAAACTATTCAGTACAACTTTCATATCTTGATGAATTATCTGACCAATCCTTTTAGTCAGGTCTTGCAGATGCCAGATTTTCGTTCGTCAGCAGCTGGGCTACATCACTTTGCGGTGGTCAAGAATCTCTTTCACTTTGTTCAGCTAGTTGCTCTAGTGACACTACCAAGTTTCTATTTCTTTGTCAAAGGGATTGTGAAAAAAGACTTCTTGTCTCTATTTAGTAAAGGGCTTTTGGCTCTAGTGGTTTTGCCTTTACTGATTGGGCTTGGAGGAGTTTTGATTGGTTTTGACCAATTCTTTACTCTTTTCCATCAAATTCTCTTTGTGGGAGATGATACCTGGCTTTTTGACCCAGCCAAGGATCCTGTTATACTGATTTTGCCAGAGACCTTCTTCCTTCATGCCTTCCTCCTCTTTTTTGCCCTTTATGAAAGCTTCTTTGGCTATCTTTATCTAAAAAGTCGTAGGAAGTGAAACGAAAGATGTTCTTATTTCACATGTATAAATTAGGTGTGTGATTCGAAACTATCGTTAAGAGTGAATTAACTAATTCAGAAATGTATTAATCGTTCGCAAACAGTCTATTTTTCTGGAAAAATAGGCTTTTTTTCTAAAAATCTCTAGTCAAGCGCTTTATTTTTTTGTATAATAGAGGTAGCAAAGTATAGATAAGAAGAGAAAAGCATGATTACACTATTTCTATCACCGAGCTGTACTTCATGTCGTAAGGCAAAGGCCTGGCTAGAAAAACATAAGGTGCCCTTTGAGGAACACAATATTATGACCAGTCCCTTAACAAGAAAAGAATTGCAACACATCCTTTCCTTGACCGAAAATGGTACTGATGACATTATTTCAACTCGTTCAAAAATTTTTCAAAAATTAGATATTGATGTAGAAAGTATTTCGGTATCAGAATTGCTTCATTTGATTGAGCAGTATCCTAGTCTTTTGCGTCGTCCCATTATTATTGATGCCAAACGTATGCAGATCGGTTTTAATGAAGATGAGATTCGTGCTTTTCTCCCTCGTAGTTACCGTAAGCAAGAACTAAAAGAAGCAAGAATGAGAGCTGGTATTAGTTAATGAACAAACAGTATAGTTACCCACTAGATTTGTCGTGGAGCACTGAAGAACTTGCTTCAGTGCTTTCTTTTTTTAATGATGTTGAAGCTGCCTATGAGGGCAAGGTAGAGGCTAAAAAGTTACTGGACTCCTATAAGGGATTCAAGGCGGTCGTGCCAAGTAAGAGTGAAGAGAAACGTTTGGGACGAGAATTTGAAACAGTTAGTGGCTATTCGCTTTACCGAGCTGTTCAGGCTGCCAAGGAAAAAGGGGAAGGAAAGATTTCTCTTGGAAAGTAAATTCGAATTTGCCAAAGAGCTAATTAAGAAAGCAGGCCAGTACATCCTTGACCACATGCAGGAAGACTTGTGTGTTGAAACCAAGTCCTCTCCAACAGATTTGGTGACCAGACTGGACAAGGAAGTTCAGAAACTCTTGGTTAGTGAGATTTTGTCCCATTATCCCGAGGATAAGATTTGTGCTGAAGAAGGGTGTTTGCGAGCCTCGGTTCAAGAGGGAAAGGTTTGGGTTATTGATCCGATTGATGGGACCAATAATTTTGTCGCCCAGCAGGAAGATTTTGCTGTCATGATGGCTTATTTTGAAAATGGTCAGGGACAGTTTGGCCTGATTTATGATGTGGTCAAAGGGGATTGTTACCACGGTGGTGGAGCCTTTCCAGTTTGTCGAAACGATAAGCCCCTAGCTCCTTTTAAAGCAAAACCACTTGGAGATTTTCTCATTGCAGGGAATAGTGGCATGTTGGAAACCAATGAATGGGGGCTGGCTGATTTGAGTCGAGCAGTGCTCGGTGTTCGTGTCTATGGGAGTGCGGCTATTAGTTTTGCCAAGATTTTGTCAGGGCGTTTGTTGACCTATGTCACTTATCTGCAACCATGGGATTATGCTGCGGCTAGTATTTTAGGGGAAAGTCTGGGCTATCGGGTTGTGACCCTATTTGGTGAAGCTCCTGATTTTCAAACCAGACAGCCGGTCATGATGCTACCTCTTGAGATGCAGGAGGAAATTCAGTCCTATATTTACGAAAGGAAAAGAACTTAAATGCAATTTCCAGAAGGATTTGTTGAAAAATATGAAGAGATACTAGGAGATGAGGCAAGAGATTTTCTTGCCTCTTTTGAGGAGGAAGCGGTTTCTGCCTTTCGGGTCAATCCTTTAAAAGAAGAGCAACTTTCCTTTCCTGATGCCATTCCTCAAACCCCTTGGGGCCACTATGGTAAGGTTTCAGGGAAATCGCCTGAACATGCTACTGGTTTGGTTTATTCGCAAGAACCTGCTGCTCAGATGGTTGCTCAGGTAGCCCAACCCAGTCCTGGCATGAAGGTCTTGGACCTAGCTGCTGCACCGGGTGGTAAATCAACTCAACTAGTAGCCTATTTATCAGGAGAAGGTCTCCTGGTTTCCAATGAAATTTCAAGCAAACGGGCTAAGATTTTAGTAGAAAACATGGAGCGCTTCGGAGCGACAAATGTCGTGGTGACCAATGAATCTGCTGACCGTTTGGCCAAGGTCTTTAAAGGCTATTTTGACTTAATCGTTCTTGATGCCCCTTGCTCTGGTGAAGGGATGTTTCGTAAGCAACCAGATGCTATGGACTATTGGAGCTTAGATTATCCAAGTCAATGCGCCAGCTTGCAAAGAGAAATTCTAGCAGATGCAGTGACCATGCTGGCAGAGGGAGGTCGTCTGGTTTATTCAACCTGTACCTGGGCACCTGAGGAAAACGAAGAGATTGTTAATTGGCTGCTGGAAGAGTATGATTTTGACTTGCTACCAGTAGAGCATATCAATGGAATGGTAGCTGGTATTGACTTGCCAGAAACGGCTCGGATGTACCCTCATCATTTTAAGGGAGAGGGGCAGTTTGTCGCCCATTTACAATTTAAGGGTGAAAATCCAGCCCCTAAATGTAAGGCAAGTAAGAGCAATCTCAGCCGAGAACAAGTTGCCTTGTGGCAAGAATTTGCCAAAAAACACTTGAAGGTCAATCTAAGAGGAATCTTGCAGACTTTTGGGGACCAACTCTATCTCTTGCCAGAACTCTTGCCAGATTTAGGTAAACTCAAGATTGCTCGCAATGGACTGCATCTGGGTACCTTCAAGAAGAAACGCTTTGAGCCTAGTTTTGCTCTTGGTCTAGCCTTGAAACCAAGTCAGGTCAAGCAGTCGGTTGAAATTGACCAAGAAGAGTTTGTTAAGTATGCGGCCGGAGAAACCGTTCAGCTGGCGGAAAGTCTGCCAAATGGTTGGTACCAAGTTTTGGTTCAAGGCAATGGTTTGGGCTTTGCTAAGGTGACTGGAAATGTTTTGAAAAATTATTTTCCAAAAGGCCTCAGATTCAAGTGAAAATGCTAGTCAAAGTAGCTTGTCTATGTTATAGTGGAAGTATGGATTTTTTCAAATTGTCTTTTATTTTCAGTCAAAATTGGTGGCGAAAGCAGCTGAGCAAATTTCTAGTAAAATTAAGCTAGCAACTTCAGTTGGCTCCCAATTTTCAAAAGAAAAACATAAATAAATAGTTGAAAAAATTCACAGCATTCACCATTATTTTCAAGGAGAAAAAACAGTGAAAAAAAGGAAAAAACTCGCTCTATCCCTTGCGGCTCTTTTGCTTGCAGGTTCTTTGGCGGGATGTGCTAGCTGGATTGATCGTGGAGAATCCATGACAGCTGTTGGTTCAACGGCTCTTCAGCCCTTGGTCGAAGCAGCAGCGGATGAATTTGGTTCTATGCACGTTGGAAAAACAGTCAACGTCCAAGGTGGAGGATCTGGCACAGGTCTGTCTCAGGTTCAATCTGGAGCTGTTGACGTAGGAAATTCAGACGTATTTGCCGAGGAAAAAGACGGTATCAACGCATCTGCTCTAGTGGACCATAAGGTAGCCGTAGCTGGCTTGGCAGTGATTGTAAACAAAGAAGTTGACGTTGAAAATCTGACAACTGAACAACTCCGTAGCATCTTCACAGGTCAAGTAACCAACTGGAAAGAAGTCGGTGGGAAAGACCTAGCCATTTCCATTATCAACCGCGCGGCAAGTTCTGGTTCGCGTGCAACCTTTGATAGTGTTGTCATGGATGGTCAATCTGCCGTGCAGAGTCAAGAACAGGATTCAAATGGGATGGTCAAAAACATTGTTTCCCAGACACCAGGAGCCATTTCTTACCTAGCCTTTGCCTATGTGGATGACTCAGTTAAACGTATGAAGTTGAATGGCTATGAGCCGATTGCAGAAAATGTTACAAGCAATAACTGGCCTTTGTGGTCTTATGAACACATGTACACCCTAGGTCAACCAAATGAATTGGTGGCAGAATTCCTCAACTTTGTCCTCTCTGATGAAGCGCAAAGTGGAATCGTTAAGGGGATGGGATATATTTCTGTCAAGGAAATGAAGGTTGAAAAAGATGCTGTAGGAACGGTGACAGCACTAGAAGGGAGTCACTAATGAATCAAGAAGAATTAGCTAAAAAATTACTTTCTCCCTCAAAGAACTCCCGTCTAGAGAAATTAGGAAAAGGATTGACCTTTGCCTGTCTGTCTTTGATTGTTATCATTGTGGCTATGATTTTGATTTTCGTAGCCCAAAAAGGTTTGTCGACCTTCTTTGTCAATGGGGTCAATATCTTTGATTTCCTCTTTGGCCAAACATGGAATCCTTCAGGTAAACAATTTGGTGCCCTTCCAATGATTTTGGGTTCCTTTATTGTCACAATCCTATCAGCCCTTATCGCAACTCCTTTTGCCATTGGTGCGGCAGTCTTTATGACTGAAGTCTCGCCAAAAGGTGCTAGAATCTTGCAACCAGCCATTGAATTGCTGGTCGGAATTCCTTCAGTCGTCTATGGATTTATCGGTTTGCAGGTCGTAGTTCCTTTTGTCCGTAGTGTCTTTGGTGGAACTGGTTTTGGAATCTTGTCAGGGATTTTCGTTCTCTTTGTCATGATCTTACCAACTGTAACCTTTATGACAACCGATAGCTTGCGTGCGGTGCCTCGTCACTACCGCGAAGCCAGTTTGGCTATGGGGGCTACTCGTTGGCAAACCATCTGGCGCGTGACCTTGAAGGCAGCGCGTTCAGGGATTTTCACAGCAGTTGTCTTTGGGATGGCGCGTGCCTTTGGAGAGGCTTTGGCCATTCAGATGGTGGTCGGAAACTCAGCCGTTGTCCCAACTTCATTGACAACACCTGCCGCGACCTTGACCTCTGTTTTGACCATGGGTATCGGAAATACCGTTATGGGAACAGTTGATAATAACGTTCTTTGGTCACTGGCCTTAGTCTTGCTCTTGATGAGTTTGGCCTTCAACAGTGTGATTAAATTGATTACGAAAGAAAGAGGAAAGAAAAACTATGCACGCTAAGAAATTAGATAAAATTGCAACAGCTGTCCTCTACTCGATTGCAGGAATTATCGTTGCCATCTTGGCATCCTTGATTCTTTATATCTTGGTTCGTGGTTTGCCCCACATCTCTTGGTCTTTCTTGACTGGCAAATCATCTTCTTACCAAGCAGGCGGAGGGATTGGAATTCAGCTCTATAATTCCTTCTTCCTTTTGGTCATCACCTTGATTATCTCTGTTCCCTTATCTATGGGGGCTGGGATTTTCCTAGCTGAATACGCCAAAAAAGGTCCTGTGACCAATTTTGTCAGAACCTGTATTGAAATCTTGTCTTCACTGCCATCAGTGGTTGTGGGTCTCTTTGGTTACTTGATCTTTGTAGTTCAGTTTGAGTATGGATTTTCAATCATTTCAGGTGCCTTGGCCTTGACGGTCTTTAACCTGCCTCAGATGACGCGTAATGTTGAAGACAGCTTGAAACACGTTCACCATACGCAACGTGAGGCTGGCTTGGCCCTTGGAATTTCTCGTTGGGAGACTGTGGTCCATGTGGTCATTCCAGAAGCCCTTCCAGGGATTGTCACTGGGGTTGTCTTGGCCTCTGGTCGTATCTTTGGTGAGGCGGCTGCTCTTATCTATACAGCAGGACAATCTGCTCCAGCCCTTGACTGGTCTAACTGGAACATTCTCAGTGTGACCAGCCCAATCTCTATCTTCCGTCAAGCAGAAACCTTGGCTGTCCACATCTGGAAAGTCAATAGTGAAGGAACCATTCCAGATGGAACCATCGTATCAGCAGGTTCTGCGGCCGTGCTCCTCATCTTTATCCTCATCTTTAACTTTGGAGCCCGCAAACTCGGAAGCTACCTACATAAGAAATTAACCGCTGCCTAAAGGAGAAGCCATGTCAAAATATAATTGGGATGAAAAGCATATCATCACCTTTCCTGAAGAGAAAGTGGCCCTCTCTACTAAGGATTTACATGTTTACTACGGTAAAAAAGAATCCATCAAGGGCATCGATATGCAATTTGAAAAAAATAAAATTACAGCCTTAATTGGCCCATCTGGATCAGGGAAATCAACCTACCTCCGCAGTCTCAACCGTATGAATGATACCATTGATATTGCCAAGGTCACAGGTCAAATTCTCTACCAAGGGATTGATGTCAACCGTCCAGAAATCAACGTCTATGAGATGCGCAAGCACATCGGAATGGTCTTCCAACGACCAAATCCATTTGCCAAGTCTATCTACCGCAACATCACTTTTGCTCATGAACGTGCAGGGGTTAAGGACAAGCAAGTCTTGGATGAAATTGTGGAAACCTCTCTTCGTCAAGCTGCCCTTTGGGACCAGGTCAAAGACGATTTGCACAAGTCAGCCTTGACCTTATCAGGTGGTCAGCAACAGCGTCTCTGTATCGCTCGTGCTATTTCGGTTAAACCAGATATCCTCTTGATGGATGAACCTGCGTCAGCCTTGGATCCGATTGCGACAGCCCAGCTGGAAGAAACCATGTTGGAATTGAAGAAGGACTTTACTATCATCATCGTGACCCACAGCATGCAGCAGGCTGCGCGTGCTAGTGACTACACAGGATTTTTCTACTTGGGTGACTTGATTGAGTACGATAAGACCTCTAATATTTTCCAAAATGCCAAACTACAGTCAACCAATGACTACGTAACAGGACACTTTGGATAGAAAGGAAACAGTATGACAGAAGCGATTTTACAGGTGTCAGACCTGTCCGTTTACTACAATCAAAAAAAGGCCTTGAATAGTGTTTCCCTATCTTTCCAACCTAAGGAAATTACAGCCTTGATTGGTCCATCTGGATCAGGGAAGTCAACCCTTCTCAAGGCAATCAACCGCATGGGGGATCTTAATCCAGAGGTGACTACAACTGGTTCAGTAGTTTATAACGGTCATAATATTTACAGTCCGCGTACAGATACAGTTGAATTGCGTAAAGAAATCGGTATGGTTTTCCAACAACCAAACCCTTTCCCTATGTCTATCTACGAAAATGTTGTTTACGGGCTTCGTATCAATGGAGTTAAGGATAAGCAGATTCTGGATGAAGCAGTAGAAAAAGCCCTACAACGAGCTTCTATCTGGGATGAGGTCAAGGATCGCCTGCATGATTCAGCTATCGGGCTTTCAGGTGGACAACAGCAACGTGTTTGCGTTGCCCGTGTTTTGGCAACTAGTCCTAAAATCATTCTCTTGGATGAACCGACTTCAGCCTTGGACCCTATCTCTGCTGGGAAGATTGAGGAAACCTTGTATGGTCTAAAAGATAAATACACCATGCTCTTGGTTACACGTTCCATGCAACAAGCCTCTCGTATCTCTGACAAGACAGGATTTTTCCTTGATGGAGATTTGATTGAGTTTAACGATACCAAGAAGATGTTCCTCAACCCACAACACAAGGAAACAGAAGATTATATTTCAGGAAAATTTGGATAAGGAGATAAATGATGTTACGTTCTCAATTTGAAGAAGATTTAGAGAAATTGCACAACCAGTTCTACGCTATGGGACAAGAAGTGCTATCCCAAATCAATCGTACGGTGCGTGCCTTTGTTACGCATGACCGTGATTTGGCCAAAGAAGTCATCGAAGACGATGCAGAAGTAAACGAATATGAAGTGAAATTGGAGAAGAAATCATTTGAAATGATTGCCCTGCAACAACCCGTTTCTCAGGACTTGCGTACAGTTCTAACAGTCTTGAAGGCTGTATCTGACTTGGAACGTATGGGTGACCATGCCGTTTCTATTGCCAAGGCGGCAATTCGTATGAAGGGTGAGCAACGTATCCCAGCTGTTGAAGAAGAAATCAAGAGAATGGGTCGCGATGTTAAGAATTTCGTTGAAGCAGCCCTTGAACTCTATCTGAATGGTTCAGTGGATCAGGCCTATGAAGTAGCAGCCATGGACGAAAAAATCAACCATTATTTTGATAGCATTCGTGACTTGGCTACAGAAGAAATCAAGAAAAATCCAGATGCCATCGTTACAGGTCGTGATTACTTCCAAGTAATTGCCTTCTTGGAACGTATTGGAGACTATGCCAAGAATATCTGTGAATGGGTTGTTTACTTTGAAACAGGTAAGATTGTCGAACTATAAAATAGATTCATTCTGTATAAAAAGGAGCTTGAAATCAACTGATAGCTCCTTTTATTGAATGAAAAAAATATTTTTAAGATAAAAATTCTAAAAACACTTGACAAGTAGCTTGGATAGCGTTATAATTATACAAAATTAACAGAGAGGTTGTTTATTTATGAAATCAAAAAAATGGATATTTGTTTTATGTAGTTTTCTTGCAAGTTTCCTCTTAGTAGCTTGCCAGTCGGGTTCTAATGGTTCTCAGTCAGCTGTTGAGGCCATTAAGCAAAAGGGGAAATTAGTTGTGGCGACTAGTCCTGACTATGCACCTTTTGAATTTCAATCCTTAGTTGACGGAAAAAACCAGGTAGTCGGTGCGGACATTGACATGGCCCAAGCTATCGCTGATGAACTTGGGGTGAAGTTGGAAATTTCAAGCATGAGTTTTGATAATGTCTTGACCAGTCTTCAAACTGGTAAGGCTGACCTAGCAGTTGCGGGAATTAGCGCTACTGACGAGAGAAAAGAAGTCTTTGATTTTTCAATCCCTTACTATGAAAACAAGATTAGTTTCTTGGTTCGTAAGTCTGATGTAGAAAAATACAAGGATTTAACTAGCCTTGAAAGTGCTAATATTGCAGCTCAAAAAGGGACTGTTCCAGAGTCTATGGTTAAGGAACAATTGCCAAAAGCTCAATTGACTTCCCTAACCAATATGGGGGAAGCAGTCAATGAATTGCAGACTGGAAAAGTAGATGCTGTTCACATGGATGAGCCTGTTGCCCTTAGCTATGCTACTAAAAACGCTGACTTAGCTGTCGCAACTGTCAGCTTGAAGATGAAGGACGGCGAAGCTAATGCAGTTGCCCTTAGAAAAAATAGTACTGATTTGAAAGAAGTGGTGGACAAGGTTATCCAAAAACTCAAGGATGACGGCACCTACCAAAAATATCTTGAAAAAGCAGCAAGTCTAACTGAGGTTGAAGAATAATACTCAATGAAAATCAAAGAGCAAACTAGGAAGCTAGCCGCAAGCTGTACTTGAGTACGGTAAGGCGACGCTGACGTGGTTTGAAGAGATTTTCGAAGAGTATAAGAAAAAAGCAGAGTTGGAAGTCATTCCAATTCTGCTTTTAAATAGTTTAAAACATTTTCCAGATTGTCTAAGGATACCTTGGCAAATTGATAAGGGCAGGCGCTCAAATAGGCCTTTTCAAAGAAGTCCAAGTCCAGTTGGCTATGTTTGAGACTGGCAATTTTAGGATACTGTCTCAGATCTAGTAATAAACCATCGTATAGGGGAAAATGAGGAAGGGGACAAGGAGTGTTAGCTAATCTTTCCTCGAGTTGTTTTTGGTAAGATTCCTGATTGGATAAGCGAGCCAGACGGTTTTTCTCAAATAGTTGACTGTCAATATAGAGTGACAGGGCCTTTTGCATGATAAGGTTGCTATCGTAGTCTAGGATATTTTTGTAGGCCACAAAGGCTTCTTTGATAGCATTTGGAAGGATGAGTGCTGTTATCCTCAGGGCTGGAAAGAGGCTGGTTGAGAAGGACTTTATGTAAATAACGCGTTCCTCTGTATCCAGATAGTGGAAGGTCTGGCCCTTTTTAGAGTCCAAATCCCCCAGATAGTCGTCCTCTACGATATAGACTCCATACTTGGCAGCTAAGTCAAGAATAGCCCGTTTGTCCTGTTCTGAATAGGAATGCCCCAGAGGATAGTGAAAACGAGGAATGGTGTAGAAAAACTTAATCTTTCCTGTTTTGAAGTGGCCTTCCAGCTCCTCCAAGTCAATCCCATCAATGCCTCGTTCAATCGTTTGATAGGCTAACCTCTGAGCAATCAAGAGACGATTCATCCGATGGTAGGTCGGCTGTTCCACCAAGATTTCCTTTGCTTGGCTAGGAAAGGATATTTGCGAGAGAATAAAAAGGGCTTGTTGGGTTCCAGAAGTCAGTACCAGTTGGTCAGCCTTGCAGTAGAGAGCTTGGTCAAAGAGGAGTTGGTGAATGGACTGTCTTAGGTCTTCTAAACCTTCTTGATTTTCATAGTAGTTGAAGAGGTAGTTTTCCCGGCCAATCAAGGTTTCATTGACACAGAGTCGGAAATCGTCATAGGCGCTGGCGTGTTCGTCCGTAACCTCAATTTCTAGGTCTTGATGTTGCCCTTGTTCTAGGACATAGTAACCACTCTTGGGCTTGGCATAGAGGTATTGTTCGTGCCGTAATTCCAGTAGGGCGCGTTGAATGGTGTCCTTGCTACAGTGAAAGTCAAGGCTCAGTTGACGGATAGAAGGTAGGCGACTTCCCGTTGGAAAACGTCCAGACTCGATACCGTTTTTCAGATAAGATACGACCTCTTGGTACTTGCTTTGTTTCTTCATTCCAGATCTCCCTTGATTTTGTTACATTGTACTCTTTTTTTTCCTTCTTGGCAATGTATAGAGTGTTTCTCTCGTTCACATCTAGGGGCAAATGTGGTATACTTAGGAGTAACATTTATAGAATAACAGACAAGAAAGTGAATGGATAAGAACGTGCAGGAACCAGTGAAATTATTTCAATACAATACCCTTGGAGCCTTGATGGCAGGCCTTTATGGTGGTACCATGACAGTAGGAGAATTGCTAGAGCATGGTGACCTTGGTTTGGGAACCTTGGATTCCATTGATGGAGAATTGATTGTCTTGGATGGCAAGGCTTATCAAGCCAAAGGCTCAGGAGAGCAACCGGAAATTGTAGAAGTGTCACCAGATGCCCTTATTCCTTACGCAGCAGTGGTACCGCATCAGGCAGAGGTCATTTTCCGCCAGCGCTTTGAGATGACAGACAAGGAATTGGAAGAGCGAATCGAGTCTTATTATGACGGGGAAAATCTTTTTCGCTCAATTAAGATTCGTGGCGAATTTTCACATATGCATGTACGCATGATTCCTAAGTCGACACCAGATACCAAGTTTGCTGAGGTCGCAACCCATCAACCGGAATATAGTCGCGACAATGTAGCAGGGACCATCGTTGGTTTCTGGACGCCAGAGATTTTCCATGGGGTCAGTGTGGCAGGCTATCATCTACACTTCATCTCAGATGATTTGACCTTCGGTGGGCATGTTATGGACTTTGTCATCAAGGAAGGCATTATCGAGGTGGGAGCGGTTGACCAGTTGGACCAACGTTTTCCAGTCCAAGACCGTCAATACTTGTTTGCTAAGTTCAATGTTGACGAGATGAAAAAAGATATTGAAAAGGCAGAATAGGAGAAGAAAATGACCATTCATATTATCATTACCATGGTGCTGTTGCTGGCTTTCTTGATAGGGAGCATTTGGTATGCCAAAAAGAAATACCAGATTAATCTAGCTGTTTTGGGCTTGGGAGCTGTAGCCTTCTTTGTCTCTTCACAGATTTTGGAAAAACTGGTGCATATCTTGGTTTTGCATCCTCAAAAAGACGGTAGTATTGCCCTCTTGCAAGATCATCCAATTGTCTATATCATCTATGGCCTAGCCATGGCAGCATTTTTTGAGGAAACTGCTCGTCTTGTTTTCTTCAAATGGTTGGAGAAAAAGAGAAGTTTGGAAAAGGCAGACGCCTTGGCCTATGGGTTAGGGCATGGTGGTTTGGAATTAATTTTCCTAGGCCTTGCTAGTTTACTCAATCTCTACATCGTGCTTTCGGCGGTTCAAACGCAGGATCCACAGGTCATGCAATTACTGTCTGAAAATATGTTGAAAACTATCCAGTCGCTATCAGTCTGGCAGATTTATTTGCTTGGTTTTGAGAGAATCTTGGCCCTAGGTTTCCAATTACTCTTGACTGTTTGGGTTTACCAAGCTGTTTGCCAGAAGAAATGGATTTATCTCCTAGCAGCCTATGGCCTACATGCCTTCTTTGACTTAGCACCATCTCTAGTCCAAGTTGGCTGGTTGACAAATCCAGTCTTGGTTGAAGTTGTCCTAGTACTAGAGATCGTTCTGGTTGCCTATGGAACAAAGGCTATCTTTTGTAAAAAATCATAAGAAAAGGGGGAAACCTCTTTTTCTTATGCAAAATCCAAACAAGGTCTTTTTAGGGTCGTCAAATGGTCTTAAAAATGGTATAATGGAATGAATTTTGTAAAAGGAAGAGTGACATGTCTGTAAGAGAAAAAATGCTTGAAATCTTAGAAGGAATTGATATCCGTTTTAAGGAACCCTTGCATAGCTATAGTTATACAAAAGTAGGTGGAGAGGCCGATTATTTGGTCTTTCCACGAAATCGTTTTGAGTTGGCGCGCGTTGTTAAATTTGCCAACCAAGAAAATATTCCTTGGATGGTTCTTGGCAATGCTAGTAACATCATTGTTCGTGACGGTGGGATTCGTGGATTCGTCATCTTGTGTGACAAGCTCAATAATGTTTCTGTTGATGGCTATACTATTGAAGCAGAAGCTGGGGCTAATTTGATTGAGACAACTCGCATTGCCCTTCGTCATAGTTTGACTGGTTTTGAATTTGCTTGTGGCATTCCAGGGAGCGTTGGTGGCGCTGTCTTTATGAATGCAGGAGCCTATGGTGGCGAGATTGCCCACATCTTGCAGTCTTGTAAGGTCTTGACCAAGGATGGAGAAATCGAGACCCTGTCTGCCAAAGATTTGGCTTTTGGTTACCGCCATTCAGCCATTCAGGAGTCTGGTGCAGTTGTCTTGTCAGCTAAATTTGCCCTAGCCCCAGGAACCCATCAGGTTATCAAGCAGGAAATGGACCGCTTGACGCACCTACGTGAACTCAAGCAACCTTTGGAATATCCATCTTGTGGTTCGGTCTTTAAGCGTCCAGTAGGGCATTTTGCAGGTCAATTAATTTCAGAAGCTGGCTTGAAAGGCTATCGTATCGGTGGCGTAGAAGTGTCAGAAAAGCACGCAGGATTTATGATCAATGTTGCAGATGGAACGGCTAAAGACTACGAAGACTTGATTGAGTCTGTTATCGAAAAAGTCAAGGAACACTCAGGTATCACGCTTGAGAGAGAAGTCCGTATTTTAGGTGAAAGCAAGTAGGAAGCTTTAGCTAAAAAGCTGCTGCTATGTCATGGAAAGGGGGTGAAAGCCTATCGTTAGTGCAGAAGAATGTAGGCAGTTCAATCTCCTACACGAGGTAGTGGCGGCCTGACAGAGCCCTGATCTGTTAATCTATGAAAAAGAAGGAATAAATGACAATTGAAAAAACCAATTATTGAATTCAAAAACGTCTCAAAAGTTTTTGAAGACAGCAACACCAAGGTTCTCAAAGATATCAACTTTGAGTTGGAAGAAGGGAAATTTTATACCCTTTTAGGCGCATCTGGGTCAGGGAAATCAACCATCCTAAATATTATCGCAGGTCTACTGGATGCGACGACAGGAGATATCATGCTAGACGGTGTCCGAATTAATGATATTCCAACCAACAAGCGAGACGTCCATACGGTCTTCCAATCCTATGCCTTGTTCCCACATATGAATGTGTTTGAAAATGTTGCCTTTCCACTTCGCTTGCGTAAAATTGACAAGAAAGAAATCGAGAAACGCGTAGCGGAAGTTCTCAAGATGGTTCAGTTGGAAGGTTACGAAAAACGTTCTATCCGTAAACTTTCTGGAGGACAACGTCAGCGTGTGGCAATTGCCCGTGCCATCATCAACCAACCCCGTGTGGTCTTGCTGGACGAGCCTCTGTCAGCGCTGGACTTGAAATTAAGAACAGATATGCAGTACGAACTGCGTGAACTGCAACAACGATTGGGCATTACCTTTGTCTTTGTCACTCACGATCAGGAAGAAGCCTTGGCTATGAGTGACTGGATTTTTGTCATGAATGATGGCGAGATTGTCCAGTCTGGAACACCTGTGGACATCTACGATGAGCCGATTAACCATTTTGTTGCGACCTTTATCGGTGAGTCAAATATCTTGCCAGGAATCATGATTGAGGACTACTTGGTTGAGTTCAACGGCAAACGCTTTGAAGCGGTCGATGGTGGGATGAAGCCAAATGAACCTGTTGAGGTCGTGATTCGTCCAGAGGACTTGCGGATTACCCTTCCTGAAGAAGGCAAGCTCCAAGTTAAGGTGGATACCCAGCTCTTCCGTGGGGTTCACTATGAAATTATCGCCTATGACGAACTTGGGAATGAATGGATGATCCACTCGACTCGTAAGGCCATCGTGGGTGAGGAAATCGGTCTGGACTTTGAACCAGAAGACATCCATATCATGCGTCTCAACGAAACTGAAGAAGAGTTCGATGCTCGTATTGAGGAGTACGTAGAAATCGAAGAGCAAGAAGCAGGTCTGATCAATGCAATCGAGGAGGAAAGAGATGAAGAAAACAAGCTCTAAACTCTTTGTAGTGCCCTACATGCTCTGGATCGCCCTCTTTGTGTTGGCACCCTTGGTCTTGATTTTCGGACAATCCTTTTTCAATATTGAAGGACAATTCAGTTTAGAAAACTATAAATCTTACTTTGCGTCACAAAACTTGACCTACCTCAAAATGAGTTTCAACTCAGTGCTTTATGCAGGAATTGTGACCTTTGTGACCTTGCTTATCAGCTATCCGACAGCCCTCTTTTTGACCCGTCTCAAGCACCGTCAACTCTGGCTCATGCTGATTATCCTGCCTACCTGGATCAATTTGCTCCTTAAAGCCTATGCCTTTATCGGAATTTTTGGTCAAAATGGCTCCATTAATCAATTCTTGGAATTTATCGGAATTGGTTCACAACAGTTGCTTTTTACCGATTTCTCCTTTATCTTTGTCGCAAGCTACATCGAGCTTCCCTTTATGATATTGCCAATCTTTAATGTCTTGGATGATATGGACAACAATCTCATCAATGCCAGCTACGACCTCGGTGCGACCAAGTGGGAGACCTTCCGACATGTCATCTTCCCTCTGTCTATGAATGGTGTGCGAAGTGGAGTTCAGTCGGTCTTTATCCCCAGCTTGAGTCTCTTCATGCTGACCCGTTTGATTGGTGGGAACCGTGTTATTACGCTGGGAACGGCTATTGAACAGAATTTCCTAACCAATGACAACTACGGTATGGGTTCAACCATCGGTGTGATTCTCATCCTGACCATGTTCATTACCATGTGGGTGACTAAGGAAAGGAGAGAACGATGAAAAAATTTGCCAACCTTTATCTGGGACTGGTCTTTCTTGTCCTCTACCTGCCGATTTTTTACCTGATTGGTTATGCTTTTAACGCAGGCAACGACATGAATAGCTTTACAGGTTTTAGCTTGAGCCATTTTAAAACCATGTTTGGCGATGGTCGCCTTATGTTGATTGTGACTCAGACCTTTTTCTTAGCATTTTTATCAGCCTTGATAGCGACCATTATCGGGACTTTTGGTGCCATTTACATCTACCAGTCTCGTAAGAAATACCAAGAAGCCTTTCTATCACTCAATAATATCCTCATGGTTGCGCCTGATGTTATGATTGGTGCCAGCTTCTTGATTCTCTTTACCCAACTCAAGTTTTCACTTGGCTTTTTGACCGTTCTTTCTAGTCACGTAGCCTTCTCCATTCCTATCGTGGTCTTGATGGTTTTGCCTCGTCTTAAGGAAATGAACGGTGACATGATTCATGCGGCCTATGACCTTGGTGCCAGTCAATTTCAGATGTTCAAGGAAATCATGCTTCCTTACCTGACTCCGTCTATCATTGCAGGTTATTTCATGGCCTTCACCTATTCGTTAGATGACTTTGCCGTGACCTTCTTTGTGACGGGAAATGGCTTTTCAACCTTGTCAGTCGAGATTTACTCTCGTGCTCGTAAGGGGATTTCCTTAGAAATCAATGCCCTGTCTGCCCTTGTCTTTCTCTTTAGTATTATCCTAGTTGTTGGATATTACTTTATCTCACGTGAGAAGGAGGAGCAAGCATGAAAAAACTCTATTCATTTTTAGCAGGAATTGTAGCCATTATCCTCGTCTTGTGGGGAATTGCGACGCATCTAGACAGTAAAATCAATAGCCGAGATAGTCAAAAACTGGTCATTTACAACTGGGGTGACTATATCGATCCAGAACTCTTGACTCAGTTCACAGAAGAAACAGGAATCCAAGTCCAGTACGAGACTTTTGACTCCAATGAAGCCATGTATACCAAGATCAAGCAGGGTGGAACGACCTACGATATTGCCATTCCTAGTGAATACATGATTAACAAGATGAAGGACGAAGACCTCTTGGTACCGCTTGATTATTCAAAACTTGAAGGTCTTGAAAATATCGGACCAGAGTTTCTCAACCAGTCCTTTGACCCAGGCAATAAATTCTCTATCCCTTACTTCTGGGGAACCTTAGGAATTGTCTACAATGAAACCATGGTAGATGAGGCTCCTGAGCATTGGGACGACCTCTGGAAACCAGAGTATAAGAACTCTATCATGCTCTTTGATGGGGCGCGTGAGGTATTGGGACTGGGTCTCAACTCCCTCGGCTACAGCCTCAACTCCAAGGATACCCAGCAGTTGGAAGAAACAGTGGATAAGCTCTATAAATTGACGCCAAATATCAAGGCCATCGTTGCCGACGAGATGAAGGGTTACATGATTCAGAATAACGCTGCTATCGGAGTGACCTTCTCTGGTGAAGCCAGCCAAATGCTAGAAAAAAATGAAAACCTACGCTATGTGGTACCGACTGAGGCCAGCAACCTTTGGTTTGACAATATGGTCATTCCAAAAACCGTGAAAAACCAAGATGCCGCCTATGCCTTTATCAATTTTATGTTGAAACCTGAAAATGCTCTCAAAAATGCAGAGTATGTCGGCTATTCAACTCCAAACCTACCAGCTAAGGAACTGCTCCCAGAGGAGAAAAAAGAAGACAAGGCCTTCTATCCAGATGCTGAAACCATGAAACACCTAGAAGTTTACGAGAAATTTAACCATAAATGGACAGGCAAATACAGCGACCTCTTCCTACAATTTAAAATGTATCGGAAGTAGGAGTTAGAAGTCACGGAACGAATCAGTCAAGCTGGTTCGTTTTTTTATGTAAAAGGCAATTTTTGTAACTGTATGTTTTTCTATGATAGTTGCTGTGTTTAGTAATATGAAAATTGAGGATAAAAATAGTGATAAGTGAAATAACGGCGCATTTATTTCAAGATTTTTTTATTTGTTGAATTCTATCTCCTTCATTAAAATTGCTTCATTAAAATTTTTAAAATTGACTACTAGCTACATACGCTTTTACCTCCTTTTATGCTATAATATTCTCAATAGAATCTTTAATCTTCAAATAAATATTCCTTATGGAATAATTCCGTTTTATACCGTTTAGAATATTTAAGAGGATACAATGTTTAATAATGATTCTTTTGGAGCTCGTCTTAAGGAACTGAGAAAGATCAAGAAGTTAACTCAGGTACAAATTTCTGAGATGATTGGTGTATAACAAGGTACTTATTTTCGTTGGGAGAATGGAACTTTAGAACCTAATTTAGACGCCGTTATCAAATTAGCAAAATTATTTGATACCACGACAGATTATTTACTAGGAAAAACGATTTATAGTACTCTAGATGGTATTTCTCATCCAATCACTAGAATTGATATGAAGAAGTTAAAAGAGTTTAATAAAACTGAACTTAATGATTTGAAATTTGTGCTTGTTATGAATGGAATAAAAAAACATTTCACTGTATTTAACTATATGGATGAGCTAGTTTCTGAATATAATTTAGACAAAGAAGAGCAAGGAATATTGCCGACACTCTTTAAAGAGGTTTATGATTATTTTAATGCAGATTAATAGTTTATAAGATTAATCCTCAATAGATAGAGAATAATATATTCTTGTTGAGTGATTCTATTTTATGAAGGTTGTTTGTAGTTGAAGGGGGAAATAGATGGACTCTAAAATTGATACAGCTTGGAACTTGTTTCTGGAAGGAAAAATATCAGAAGCTAAAAAGTTAGTTGAACAAGATTTTTCCATTGATACCTGTACGGATTTTAGTCTTTTAAATTTGATGGGATATTTATTGTTAGCAGAAAAAGACTATGTTTCATGTACCCATATCTTTGAGAAATACATTTTATTGGCGCAACAAAATGAAGATAAAGATAATGAACACATTGGCTTACATCAATTAGCTATGATTTACAGAGATCAGGGGGATTTTCATACGGCTTTAAAACTTATTGAAGATGAAGAGAAGATAGTTGAAGAGTATTTTCTAAATGATAATCTAAAGAAAGCTGTGAATAACTACGAACAGGGCTATGTGAGATTTAAATTAAACAATCTTGATGAGGCCCTTACATTCATGAATCTGTCATTGGAACAATCTTTAGAGACTGATGATGTAATTTCTCAAGCTTGTAGCCATAGAGGGTTAGGTGAAATCTATTTAGCCTTGGAAGATACGGAATTATCCAACACACATTTCAAACAAGCTATAGAACTTTTCGAAAGTGCTGGAGAATTTGAAGGGATAAAGGAAATTGAGGAATTGATTAATGAATGATTTTACATTTAGATTTTGTTATTAGTTTGCTTTATCTTAAAGAATGTAGATATGCAATTGACAGTCTAGATAATATTAAAGCGAGAGAGTGATATGTTATTTTGGATTTGTTTAATATCAACAATTATATTGGCTAATTTTGTTCTCCTGAAAGAGTAATCAAAGATACAGGAAATTGCTCTGATTCAACGGAGATGATTTCCAGTTGACGCAAGCTTAAAAAAACGTTATAATAAGAAAGTTGAGAATTGATTTTCAGTTGTCTTAGTCCAGAGAAATGGCGGTGCTGCGAGCCATCTAAGCTAGGAAGTCATGCTACTCAATCATACAATTGCATAAGAATAAGAGAATGACAAGTTCATTGAATGAAGGTGGTACCGCGGTTTTTCGCCCTTCGTGATATGAACTTGTCTTTTGATTTTTTGGAGGTGTTGATGAAAACATTTCTTGTCAAACAAAAGTTTCGTCTTGGGGGCGAACGCTTCACTATCAAGGATGACAGGGGAGAAATCGCCTATCAGGTAGAGGGATCATTTTTTAAAATTCCCAAAACCTTTACTATCTATGATGCATTTGGTAACCAAGTCAGTGAGATTAGTAAAGAGATTTGGACTTTATTTCCTCGTTTTGAGATTCAGCTTCAGGACGGATCGAGTTTTGTCATTCGTAAGAAGTTGACCTTCTGGCGAGATAAGTATGAGTTTGATAATCTGGGGCTTCGTATCGAGGGCAATATCTGGGATTTGAACTTCAAATTGCTGGATGATCGTGATCAGTTGATTGCGGAAATCAGGAAAGAACTCTTCCATCTTACCTCTACCTCTACCTATACCGTAACGGTTCTTGAGGACGCTTATGCAGACCTAGTCATTTCTCTCTGTGTCGCGATTGACTATGTGGAAATGCTGGAAAGCCAATCACATTAAACAAGTAAATAAGGAGACAATATGAAACAACTATCTAGTGCACAAGTACGCCAAATGTGGCTTGATTTCTGGGCGACTAAAGGTCACTCAGTAGAACCATCAGTGAGTTTGGTTCCTGTAAATGATCCAACTCTTTTGTGGATCAACTCTGGGGTAGCAACCCTTAAGAAATACTTTGACGGGACTATTAAACCTGAAAATCCACGTATCACCAATGCGCAAAAAGCTATCCGTACCAACGACATCGAAAATGTCGGAAAAACGGCTCGCCACCATACTATGTTTGAAATGTTGGGGAACTTCTCTATCGGGGATTACTTCCGCGATGAAGCTATCACCTGGGCTTATGAGCTTTTGACAAGCCCAGAATGGTTTGATTTCCCATCTGAAAAACTTTACATGACTTACTATCCAGACGATAAAGATTCTTACAACCGCTGGATTGAAGTGGGAGTGGATCCAAGTCACTTGATTCCTATTGAGGACAACTTCTGGGAAATCGGTGCGGGACCTTCTGGACCTGATACAGAGATTTTCTTTGACCGTGGAGAAGCTTTTGACCCAGAAAATATCGGTCTTCGCCTGCTTGCAGAAGATATTGAAAACGACCGTTATATCGAAATCTGGAACATCGTTTTGTCACAATTTAACGCAGACCCTGCTGTTCCTCGTAGCGAGTACAAGGAATTGCCACACAAGAACATTGATACGGGCGCTGGTTTGGAGCGTTTGGTGGCGGTTATCCAAGGGGCTAAGACAAACTTTGAAACAGACCTCTTCATGCCAATCATCCGTGAAGTTGAGAAATTGTCTGGTAAGGTCTACGATCAAGATGGCGACAACATGAGCTTTAAGGTCATCGCTGACCACATCCGTTCTCTTTCATTTGCTATCGGTGATGGTGCCCTTCCAGGAAATGAAGGTCGTGGTTACGTCCTTCGTCGTTTGCTCCGTCGTGCTTCAATGCATGGTCAAAAATTGGGTATCAACGAGCCTTTCCTTTACAAACTCGTTCCAACTGTTGGAAAAATCATGGAAAGCTACTACCCAGAAGTGCTTGAAAAACGTGACTTTATCGAAAAAATCGTTAAGAGCGAAGAAGAGTCATTTGCTCGTACTCTTCACTCAGGTCAACACTTTGCCCAAGGCATCGTAGCTGACTTGAAAGAAAAAGGTCAATCTGTCATCGCTGGTTCAGATGTATTCAAACTCTATGATACTTATGGATTCCCAGTTGAATTGACTGAAGAAATCGCTGAAGAAGCTGGTATGACTGTAGACCGTGAAGGTTTTGAAGCAGCCATGAAAGAACAACAAGAGCGCGCGCGTGCGTCAGCTGTCAAGGGTGGCTCAATGGGGATGCAAAATGAAACCCTTCAAAACATCACTGTAGAAAGTGTCTTCAACTACAATGCTAGCCAATTGTCTTCTAAATTGGTAGCTATCGTGGCTGACAATGCAGAAGTAGAAGCTGTATCAGAAGGAACTGCCTCACTTATCTTTGCGGAAACGCCATTCTACGCTGAAATGGGTGGACAGGTAGCTGACCACGGACAAATCTTGGATGAGTCAGGTAAGGTTGTGGCTACTGTGACAAATGTTCAAAAAGCACCAAACGGACAAGCTCTTCATACAGTTGAAGTCCTTGCACCACTTGCCTTGAACCAAGAATATACCTTGGCAATTGATACAAATCGTCGTCACCGTGTTATGAAAAACCACACTGCGACTCACTTGCTTCACGCTGCCCTTCACAACATCCTTGGAAACCACGCAACACAAGCAGGATCTCTTAACGAAGTCGAATTCCTTCGCTTTGACTTTACCCACTTCCAAGCAGTAACTGCAGAAGAATTGCGTGCCATTGAACAGCAAGTCAATGAAAAAATCTGGGAAGCTCTTGAAGTGAAGACAGTTGAAACGGATATTGACACTGCCAAGGAAATGGGAGCGATGGCCCTCTTTGGTGAGAAATACGGCAAGGAAGTTCGTGTTGTCACTATCGGTGACTACTCTATCGAGCTTTGTGGTGGTACCCACGTTGGCAACACTTCTGAAATTGGTCTTTTCAAGATTGTCAAAGAAGAAGGGATTGGATCAGGAACTCGCCGTATCTTGGCGGTAACTGGTAAGGAAGCCTTTGAAGCCTACCGTGAACAAGAAGACGCTCTGAAAGCTGTGGCAACAACTCTTAAAGCACCTCAACTTAAGGAAGTTCCTCACAAGGTGGAAGGACTTCAAGAACAACTTCGTCAATTGCAAAAAGAAAATGCTGAGTTGAAAGAAAAAGCCGCAGCTGCAGCCGCAGGCGACATCTTCAAGGATGTTAAGGAAGTCAACGGTCACCGTTACATTGCTAGTCAAGTGTCTGTATCAGATGCCGGTGCCCTTCGTACCTTTGCGGACAACTGGAAACAAAAAGACTACTCTGACTTGCTTGTCCTAGTTGCTGCTATCGGAGACAAAGTCAATGTCCTTGTAGCAAGCAAGACAAAAGACCTTCATGCAGGGAACCTTGTCAAAGAATTGGCACCAATCGTTGATGGACGTGGTGGTGGTAAACCAGACATGGCCATGGCAGGAGGAAGCAATCAAGCTAAGATCCAAGAATTGTTGGATGCAGTAGCAGGTAAATTGTAATTAAGCAAAGATCTATCCATTTGGGTAGGTCTTTTTGTGAATACAAAAAAGCCAAATCCGTTTGGACCTGGCTTAATAATCATTGGCTATTAGATAGTATTGGCTGCCCAGACACTTACCGAAGCAGTTGAGACAGGGAATTGTCCGTAACCTTCCTCATCGATTGTAACTTGACCTTGGTGGTTTCCAAGTAAATCTACAAAGGTTTGGTTAGTCCACTCTTGACCAATAAACATAGACTTGCTGTTTTCTTGGTCATTGGAAATCAAGACTGCGATTGGGGATTGATTTTCAGCACCTGAACGTACCCAACCGATACAGTTAGGGTCATCAAAGTAGTCTTTTTGTTCTCCATAGGCCAAATCTTTTCGGATAGCTAGGAGGCGGTCAAGGACTTCTTTGAAATCTTGTTGAGCATATTGTCCTGAAATACCATAGTAGTCTCCGTAAAAGACACATGGAAGACCATCTTGGCGTAACAGAATGAGGGCATAGGCTGCTGGCTTGAACCATTCTTCAACGGTAGACTCAAGAGCTTGTCCTCGTTGGGTATCGTGGTTGTCGACAAAAGTCACAGCCTTGTCGGGCTTGAGTTCAACCAAGCTATCTGTGAAAATGCCACGAAGGTCGTAGTTGGAACCTGCTCGGCTAGCATCAAAGAGATTTTGGTGGAGACGAACATCGACAAGGTCAAAGCGTTCTTCCGTTTTTTCAAGATAGTCTAGATTGGCTTCCTTGTCTGGATTCCAAAATTCACCAAAAACATAGAAATCTTGACCATATTTTTCCTTCATATCACGGATGAAATTACGCATAAAGAAAGAGTCAATGTGTTTGACGGCATCCAAGCGGAAACCAGCTACACCAGTCGTCTCTATGAACCAGTCAGCCCAGTCATAGATATTTTTGATAACTTCAGGATGTTTAAAGTCTAGGTCGGCATACATGAGGTAGTCGTAGTTTCCGTTTTCGTTATCGACTAATTCCTCATTTGCCCAGCCCTTGTTGTCACCTTGGATCAGATAAATCCCAGACTTACGGCGTTTTGCATCATAGTCAGTACCGGTGAAGTGGTACCAGTGCCAGTGGAAGTCATTGTAGGTATCTTGGCGACCATCGAAGGTAAAACTAGTCCAGCCATTGATGGTGAAGGGTTCCCCAAGTTCAACTGTACGGTCTACAGGGTCCACTTCGATGACCTGAAAGGCTTCCATGTGATCGGCTGCAGCCTTGTGATTGAGCACTACATCGGCCATAGGTTGAATTCCCTGTGCTTTTAGGGCTTGAATGGCTTGAAGATAGTCTTCTTTGAAACCATACTTGGTGCGGATAGTACCTTTTTGGTTAAACTCTCCTAGGTCGAATAAGTCATAGACCCCATAGCCGACATCTTTTTCATTGGTTGCCTTAAAAGCTGGTGGCATCCAGACGTGGCTAATCCCCAGATGAGCTAGGTGTGGAGCATCTTCAGCCAGACGCGTCCAGTGCTGACCGTCGTGGGGCAGATACCATTCAAAGTATTGCATGAGTGTTTGATTTTGCATGATGTTTCCTCTTACTTGTCAATCTTGTTCTTTATTCTATCATAAAGTATTGGTTAGCGCCAACGTTTGCATAAGATAGAAGGAAACTATTTTAACTACTTAAAATAAAGTATTGATTTTTTTGTATCAAAGTGCTAGTATAATAGTATGTAATATAGATAAAGATAGGAGTCATCCCATGATTGAATTTCAAAATGTTAGTAAGTTGTATGGTGATAAAGAGGCTTTGAGCAATCTCAATTTGCAGATTGAAAATGGGGAGATTATGGGCTTGATTGGCCATAATGGGGCTGGGAAATCGACCACCATAAAATCCTTAGTCAGTATCATTTCGCCCAGCAGTGGTCGTATTTTGGTAGATGGTCAGGAGTTATCGGAAAATCGCTTGGCTATTAAACGAAAGATTGGCTACGTAGCAGACTCGCCTGACTTATTTTTACGCTTAACGGCCAATGAATTTTGGGAATTGATTGCTTCATCCTATGATCTGACTAGCTCTGACTTGGAGGCTAGTCTAGCTAGGCTATTGAACGTTTTTGATTTTGCTGAAAATCGCTATCAGGTTATTGAAACCCTTTCTCACGGAATGCGTCAGAAAGTCTTTGTCATCGGAGCACTCTTGTCCGATCCCGATATTTGGGTCTTGGATGAACCCTTGACTGGTTTGGATCCCCAGGCTGCCTTTGATTTGAAGCAAATGATGAAGGAACATGCACAAAAAGGCAAGACAGTCTTGTTTTCAACCCATGTCCTAGAGGTGGCTGAGCAAGTCTGTGATCGGATTGCCATTTTGAAAAAGGGACATTTGATTTATTGTGGTAGCGTAGAGGACTTGAGAAAAGACCACCCAGACCAGTCTTTGGAAAGTATCTATCTTAGCCTTGCCGGTAGAAAAGAGGAGGTTGCGGATGCGTCTCAAAGTCATTAAAAAATTAGTTGATATCAATATCCTCTATTCATCTCAAGAAGCTAATCTGGCTAATCTACGAAAGAAGCAGGCTAAGAATCCTGGGAAAAAAGTAAATGTTTCCGCTAGAGTCCTAAGTTCTTACATTTTTTCTAGTCTCTTGATGCTTTTCATGTTTATAAATATAGCCTTTCGTTTTCCTTTTGAGGAAATGCCAAGTTTTTTTAGTAGCATGGTTGCTATTTTACTGGTGCTTGCCTTTTCAACTTCTTTCACTGCATTTTACAATGTCTTTTATGAGAGTAAGGACTTGGCATCGTATAGGCCCTATGCCTTTAAAGAATCAGAGATTATAATTGCTAAAGGACTGTCTGTTCTCTTGCCAGCTCTAGCTGGAATTGTACCAATCCTAGCTTATTTTCTAGTCCTCTATATTAGGCTAGCTCCTTCTCTTTGGCTGGGCTTGCCTTTGATGTTGCTGTCCTTGGCCTTATTATTTGTCTCTGTTACTTTAGTGATGGTAGTGGCAGTACATTTCTTGGCTCAGACTAGGGTCTTCAGAAAGTATCAGTCTATTTTTTCGAATGTGATGATTGGGATAGGGGTTCTCATACCTTTAATATTTGTCCTCTTTCTACAGTCGACTTTTGGAAGTATTGTTGACAAAGTTAGAGACATTCCATTTCTCCTTTATCCTCTTCATATCTTTTACAAAATAGCAGTGGAGCCTTTTTCGACAGAAGCCATACTGGGTCTGTTAGCTTGGATAGCTTTAACTGTTTTCTTGCTTTACCTGACCAAAAAGAAGGTTCTTCCTCATTTTTATGACGTGATTCTGCTTAACAGTGAGGAGAAGGTCAAGAAAGAACGTCGCAGTAAGGAGAGAATTTCAACTACTAATAAAAAGGGCTTTTTCCGTATGGTTTTACGCTACCACCTCACCCTCTTGGGACAGGGAACTGGCGTGATTACAGTGCTTTTTACAAGTGCCTTTCTTCCTTATCTCATGATGATCGGTCTGATTTCCAAAATTCGAGATTCTCAGATAGTTCCAGACATTCATCCTCCATACTGGTTACCCTTGTTTTTTATAGCTCTCTTTATAGCAGTTGTCAATAACAATATCACCAGCCTGCATTCAATTGCCTTGTCCTTGGAGAGGGAAAATGTTGATTTTCTTAAGAGTTTACCCTTTGACTTTGCTCGTTATGTGAAAGTGAAATTTTGGATTATATTTGCTGTCCAGTCCTTTTTACCAGTTCTGACTTTACTTGGCCTTTCTCTATATCTAGGCTTGCCCATCCTTTCGATGATTTATCTTCTTGTAGTCTGGATCCTTGCCAGTGTCATCCTTTCTTGCCACCATTACCTTAAGGACGTGAAAAATCTGTCAACAAATTGGAGTAACATTACGGACCTGGTGAATCGTTCAAATCGTATAGTAGCAATAGTTTTGATTTTGGTTTATAGTGTAATCTTAATGGCCCTTGTAATAGGGAGCTTATTCTTGGTTCGGTCTCTCGCCCCTGTCCTTGCCATCAGCTTGGGAGTAGGAGTTCTTATCCTCTTGCTTGCTCTTGCTATTTTTGGCTATCATTACTACCTGTCACGCATATTGACAGAAATAGAAAAAAGATGAGCTAGTTGGTCGCCTGCTTGATAAATTTTATAAAAAGAAATGAAGCTGAGCAAAAAACCACTTCTAACTATCAAAAAACGAGTATTTCCGTAGATGGAGATACTCGTTTTTCTAGGTCATTTTTGTTATCATAACAAAAAAACGACTAGAAATTTATAACAATGTATAAATCCTATAGCATCAATTGCTTAAATTTTGGACTAGATTTTATCTATGATGTTTTGAAGGTTAATGGAGCTTGAGATGTTTGCTATTTATGGATAGTGTACAAAGTAAATTGTTACTGGCGAGCTCTCTCATGCTTTTGGGTTTGCCTTTCATCTAGTTATTCTTATAAAAATCCGTTTTATACTCAATGAGAAACAAAGAGCAAACTAGGAAGCTAGCCTCAGGTTGCTCAAAGCACCGCTTTGAGGTTGCAGATAAAGCTGACGTGGTTTGAAGAGTATTAGACTAATTCCCACTTTGGTAAGTCAAGTGGAAGTCACTTTGAGAAATTAGCCTGAAATAATTCCTATTTGTAAAACTCTGATAAGTCTTGGCTGATTTTCCAGAAATGTGGTATAATTTTTCTTATGGAAAAGATTATCATTACAGCAACTGCTGAAAGTATTGAACAAGTTAAACAACTGCTCGAAGCTGGCGTAGACCGTATCTATGTCGGTGAGAAAGATTTTGGCCTTCGTCTGCCAACAACCTTTAGTCATGACCAATTGCGTGAAATCGCTAATCTGGTTCATGATGCTGGTAAGGAATTGATCGTTGCAGTCAATGCCCTTATGCACCAAGACATGATGGACCGTATCAAGCCTTTCCTCGATTTCTTGGAAGAAATCCATACAGACTACATTACGATTGGGGATGCAGGTGTCTTTTATGTGGTCAATCGCGATGGTTATTCCTTTAAGACCATCTACGATGCTTCGACTATGGTAACTAGCAGTCGCCAGATTAACTTCTGGGGACAAAAGGCTGGTGCATCTGAGGCTGTTTTGGCGCGTGAAATTCCATCAGCTGAACTTTTCAAAATGCCAGAAATTTTGGAAATTCCTGCTGAAGTTTTGGTGTATGGTGCTAGTGTTATTCACCATTCCAAACGTCCGCTCTTGCAAAACTACTATAACTTTACGCATATCGATGATGAAAAGACCCGTAAGCGTGACCTTTTCTTGGCTGAGCCAAGTGATCCTGAGAGTCATTACTCTATCTTTGAAGACAATCATGGAACCCACATTTTTGCCAACAATGATCTTGATTTGATGACCAAATTGACAGAATTGGTAGAGCATGGTTTTACTCACTGGAAATTAGAAGGTCTCTATACACCTGGTCAGAACTTTGTTGAGATTGCAAAACTCTTTATCCAAGCGCGTAGCTTGATTCAAGAGGGCAACTTTAGCCATGACCAAGCCTTCTTGCTGGATGAAGAAGTGCGTAAACTTCACCCTAAAAACCGTTTCCTTGATACAGGATTTTATGACTACGATCCTGACATGGTTAAATAAAGTAAATGATTCGTTGAGAGAAGGAAGATGCAAACATTTCTTCTCTCAATTTTTCTTATTTCTTCACTATTTTTAAAAAATCAGTAGGCTATGATGCTTTGTTTGCTGGGATTTTTAAGAAAAGTAACCTTCTTGAGTTTGAAAATTATCCCATGTTTGCAGGTGCCAAATGGCCCTTTTTTTGGTATAATTTTTTATAATGAAAACGATTGGTAATCGCTATGTTGTGGTTGATTTAGAGGCAACTAGCACAGGTAGTAAGGCTAAAATTATCCAAGTGGGAATTGTCGTGATTGAGGACGGAAAAATCGTTGATCACTATACGACGGATGTCAATCCACATGAACCCTTGGATGCTCATATCAAAGAACTGACAGGATTGACAGACCAACGTCTGGCGCAAGCACCTGATTTTTCGCAGGTTGCCAGAAAAATCTTCGACTTGGTGGAGGATGGGATTTTTGTAGCCCACAATGTTCAGTTTGATGCCAATCTTTTGGCGGAAAATTTATTTTTTGAAGGCTATGAACTAAGAAATCCTCGTGTTGACACGGTCGAATTGGCCCAAGTCTTTTTCCCAGAACTGGAAAAGTATAGTTTGCCGATTTTGTGTCGAGAATTAGGAATTCCTCTAAAACACGCTCACACAGCCCTTTCAGATGCCCAAGCTACAGCGGAATTACTCTTATTTCTACGGGAAAAGATGGCCCAGCTTCCTAAAGGTCTCTTGGAACGCTTGCTGGAAATGGCTGACGCTCTCTTATATGAGTCCTACTTGGTTATTGAGGAAATTTATCGCAACCAATCTATCCTGAATTCTTCAGATTTGGTCCAAGTTCAAGGACTATATTTCAAGAAAACTGGAGCTACCCTGGAGCCACGAAAACTATCCCAAGATTTTTCTAAAAATATTTCTCTGTTGAACCTTGAAGTGAGGGAACGACAAGAAAGTTTTGCTAAAGAGGTTGGCTTGCTATTGAAAGATGAGCCTGTCTCTTTGATTCAAGCGCCGACAGGGATTGGGAAAACTTATGGCTATCTCTTACCCGCTTTATCTCAAATGAAAGAGCGTCAAATTGTTCTTAGTGTTCCGACAAAGATTCTTCAAAATCAAATCATGGAAGAAGAAGGTAAACGTCTTGAGGAAGTGTTCCATATAGATATTCATAGTTTAAAGGGGCCTCAAAATTATTTGAAGCTGGATGCTTTTTATCGTTCCTTGCAGGAAAATGATGAAAATCGCTTATTTAGACGCTTTAAGATGCAACTCTTGGTTTGGTTGACAGAGACTGAGACAGGAGATCTGGATGAAATTGGTCAACTTTACCGTTACCAACATTTTCTAGCAGACCTTCGTCATGATGGGAATTTATCATCCCAGAGCTTATTTATGACGGAAGATTTCTGGAAACGTAGTCAAGAAAGAGCACAAACCTGCAAGCTTTTAGTGACCAATCACGCCTATCTTGTAACCAGACTTGAAGATAATCCTGAATTTGTCAGTGACCGTTTATTGATTATTGATGAAGTTCAAAAGATCTTGTTGGCTCTAGAAAATCTGCTTCAAGAGACTCACGATATCCAGTCTATTATTGATTTGCTTGATAAGGCTTTACTGGAGGAGCAAAATAAAGTCCAGCAACGAATACTAGAAAGTATTCGCTTTGAGTGCCTCTACTTGATCGAACAATTTCAGTCTGGAAAATCTAAGAAAAATATCTTAGATTCTCTTGCCAATCTCCACCAGTATTTTTCAGAATTAAAAGTAGAAGGCTTTGAAGAACTGGTTCGCTATTTTACAGCTGAAGGTGATTACTGGCTCGAAACAACTGAAACGAGTCAAAAGAAAATTCAGATTTCTTCTACGAAATCAGGTCGTATTCTTCTGTCCTCTTTAGTTCCTGAGAGTTGCCAAGTCTTGGGAGTATCGGCTACTCTTGAGATTAGTCAGAGAGTTTCTTTGGCCGACCTTTTAGGCTATCCTGAAGCCAAATTTGTCAAGATTGAAGCTGGTAAAAAACAGGACCAAGAAGTGGTCTTGGTCAAAGATTTCCCTCTGGTGACAGAAACTTCCTTAGAAGTCTATGCCAAAGAGGTAGCTGATTTGCTGATGGATGTTCAAGCTTTCCAACAACCGATTTTAGTTCTCTTTACTTCTAAAGACATGCTTCTAGCAGTATCGGATTTACTTCCAGTTAGCCACTTGGCCCAGTATAAAAATGGGGATGTTCATCAGCTTAAGAAACGCTTTGAAAAAGGTGAACAACAAATCTTGCTTGGTGCAGCAAGTTTCTGGGAGGGAGTTGATTTTTCAAGCCATCCTTTTGTGATTCAAGTTGTACCAAGGCTTCCTTTCCAAAATCCCCAAGAACCCTTGACGAAAAAGATTAATCAAGAACTGAATCAAGAAGGAAAAAATGCCTTTTATGATTATCAATTGCCGATGGCTATTATTCGTTTAAAACAGGCTTTGGGAAGAAGTATGAGACGCGAACACCAACGTTCCTTAACTCTCATTTTGGATAGGAGAATTGTCGGAAAGAGATATGGCAAACAAATAGTAGCATCTCTAGCAAAAGAAGCGAGCGTTACAACGATCGCTCAATCTGAAGTTAATGAGGCTATTGATAGATTTTTAAATGAACTTTGATAAATAGTATTGTATGAAAGTATAAGGTTAGTGTATATGAAACGTTCTCTCGACTCTAGAGTCGATTATAGTTTGCTATTGCCAGTATTTTTTCTACTGGTTATTGGCGTGGTGGCTATCTATATAGCCGTTAGTCATGATTATCCAAACAATATTCTGCCCATTTTAGGGCAACAGGTCGCTTGGATTGCCTTGGGGCTTGTGATTGGTTTTGTGGTCATGCTCTTTAATACAGAATTTCTTTGGAAAGTGACCCCCTTTCTGTATATTTTAGGCTTGGGACTCATGGTCTTGCCTATCGTCTTTTATAATCCAAGCCTAGTTGCATCAACGGGTGCCAAAAACTGGGTATCAATAAATGGAATTACCCTATTCCAACCGTCAGAATTTATGAAGATATCCTATATTCTCATGTTGGCTCGTGTGATTGTTCAATTTACAAAGAAACATAAGGAATGGAGACGCACAGTTCCGCTGGACTTTTTATTAATTTTTTGGATGATTGTCTTTACCATTCCAGTCCTAGTTCTTTTGGCACTTCAAAGTGACTTGGGGACGGCTTTGGTTTTTGTAGCCATTTTCTCAGGAATCGTCTTACTATCAGGAGTTTCTTGGAAAATTATTATTCCAGTATTTGTGACTGCTGTAACAGGAGTTGCTGGATTCTTAGCCATTTTTATCAGTAAGGGCGGTCGTGCTTTTCTCCATCAATTGGGGATGCCGACCTACCAAATCAACCGTATTTTGGCTTGGCTCAATCCGTTTGACTTTGCCCAAACAACCACTTACCAGCAGGCTCAAGGGCAAATCGCGATTGGAAGCGGTGGCTTATTTGGTCAGGGGTTTAATGCTTCTAATCTGCTTATTCCAGTTCGAGAGTCGGATATGATTTTCACGGTCATTGCAGAAGATTTTGGCTTTATTGGTTCTGTCCTTGTTATCGCCCTTTATCTCATGCTGATTTACCGTATGTTGAAGATTACTCTTAAATCAAATAACCAGTTCTACACCTATATTTCCACAGGTTTGATTATGATGTTGCTCTTCCACATCTTTGAGAATATCGGCGCTGTGACGGGCTTGCTTCCTTTGACTGGGATTCCCTTGCCATTCATTTCTCAAGGGGGATCGGCTATTATCAGTAACTTGATTGGTGTTGGCTTGCTTTTATCGATGAGTTACCAGACAAACCTAGCTGAAGAAAAGAGTGGAAAAGTCCGATTCAAGCGGAAAAAGGTTGTATTAAAACAAATCAAATAAGGAGAAAATCATGGTTAAAGTAGCCGTTATGTTAGCTCAGGGCTTTGAAGAAATTGAAGCTTTGACAGTTGTAGATGTCTTGCGTCGGGCCAATATCACTTGTGATATGGTTGGTTTTGAAGAGCAAGTAACAGGTTCGCACGAAATCCAAGTAAGAGCAGATCGTGTCTTTGATGGTGATTTATCAGACTATGACATGATTGTCCTTCCTGGAGGGATGCCTGGTTCTGCACATTTGCGCGATAATCAGGCCTTGATTCAAGAATTGCAAAATTTCGAACAAGAAGGGAAGAAACTGGCGGCCATTTGTGCGGCGCCAATTGCCCTCAACCAAGCAGGGCTATTGAAAAATAAGCAGTACACTTGCTATGATGGCGTTCAAGAGCAAATCCTTGATGGTCAATATGTCAAGGAAACAGTAGTGGTAGATGGTCATTTGACAACCAGTCGAGGTCCCTCGACAGCTCTTGCCTTTGCCTATGAGTTGGTGGAGCAACTAGGCGGAGATGCAGAGGGTTTACGAACAGGAATGCTCTATCGAGATGTCTTTTGTAAAAATCAGTAAAACGGGAGTCAAACTCTCGTTTTTTATGTGGAAAACTCAGGGAAATCATCGCTTTTTTCATAAAAAAATGCTATAATGAAGGGTATGAAATATCACGATTATATCTGGGATTTAGGTGGAACTTTACTGGATAATTACGAAACTTCAACAGCTGCATTTGTTGAAACATTGGCACTGTATGGCATCACACAAGATCATGACAGTGTCTATCAGGCTTTAAAGGTTTCTACTGATTTTGCGATTGAGACATTCGCTCCCAACTTAGAGAATTTTTTAGAAAAATACAAGGAAAATGAAGCCAGAGAACTTGAACATCCGATTTTATTTGATGGAGTTTCTGATTTATTGAAAGACATCTCCAATCAAGGTGGGCGTCATTTCTTAGTTTCTCACAGAAATGATCAGGTCTTGGAAATTTTAGAAAAAACCTCTATAGCAGCCTATTTTACAGAAGTAGTGACTTCTAGCTCAGGTTTTAAGAGAAAGCCAAATCCTGAGTCCATGATTTATTTAAGAGAAAAATATCAGATTAGCTCTGGCTTAGTCATCGGTGATCGGCCGATTGATATCGAAGCAGGGCAAGCTGCAGGACTCGATACCCACTTGTTTACCAGTATCGTGAATTTAAGACAAGTATTAGACATGTAAGAAAAAGGAATAAGATGACAGAAGAAATCAAAAATCTGCAGGCACAAGATTATGATGCCAGTCAAATTCAAGTTTTAGAGGGCTTAGAGGCTGTTCGTATGCGTCCAGGGATGTATATCGGGTCAACCTCAAAAGAAGGTCTTCACCATCTAGTCTGGGAAATCGTTGATAACTCAATCGATGAGGCCTTGGCAGGATTTGCCAGCCATATTCAAGTTTTTATTGAACCAGATGATTCGATTACTGTTGTCGATGATGGGCGTGGTATCCCAGTCGATATTCAGGAAAAAACAGGTCGACCTGCCGTTGAGACTGTCTTTACTGTCCTTCATGCTGGAGGAAAGTTTGGCGGTGGCGGATACAAGGTTTCAGGTGGTCTTCACGGAGTGGGGTCCTCAGTTGTTAACGCCCTTTCCACTCAACTAGATGTTCATGTCCACAAAAACGGTAAGATTCATTACCAAGAATACCGTCGTGGTCATGTTGTTGCTGATCTTGAGGTGGTTGGAGATACGGATAAAACTGGAACAACGGTTCATTTTACACCAGACCCAGAAATCTTTACTGAAACAACAACCTTTGATTTTGATAAATTAAATAAACGAATTCAAGAGTTGGCCTTTCTAAATCGTGGTCTTCAAATTTCAATCACAGATAAGCGTGAAGGTTTGGAACAAACCAAGCATTACCACTATGAAGGTGGGATTGCTAGTTATGTTGAATATATCAACGAGAACAAGGATGTAATCTTTGATACACCAATCTATACAGACGGTGAGATGGATGATATCACAGTTGAGGTAGCCATGCAGTACACAACTGGTTACCATGAAAATGTCATGAGTTTCGCCAATAATATTCATACACATGAAGGTGGAACGCATGAACAAGGTTTCCGTACAGCCTTGACACGTGTTATCAACGATTATGCTCGTAAAAATAAGTTACTGAAAGACAATGAGGACAACCTAACAGGGGAAGATGTTCGCGAAGGCTTAACTGCAGTTATCTCAGTTAAACACCCAAATCCACAGTTTGAAGGACAAACTAAGACCAAACTGGGGAATAGCGAAGTGGTCAAGATTACCAATCGCCTCTTCAGTGATGCCTTCTCTGATTTTCTTATGGAAAATCCACAGATTGCCAAACGTATCGTGGAAAAAGGAATTTTGGCTGCCAAGGCTCGTGTGGCTGCCAAGCGTGCGCGTGAAGTTACTCGTAAAAAATCTGGTTTGGAAATTTCCAACCTTCCAGGGAAACTAGCAGACTGTTCTTCTAACAATCCTGCTGAAACAGAACTCTTCATCGTCGAAGGAGACTCAGCTGGTGGATCAGCCAAATCTGGTCGTAACCGTGAATTTCAGGCAATCCTTCCGATTCGCGGTAAGATTTTGAACGTTGAAAAGGCAAGTATGGATAAAATTCTAGCCAACGAAGAAATTCGTAGTCTTTTCACAGCGATGGGAACAGGATTCGGTGCAGAATTTGATGTTTCAAAAGCTCGTTACCAAAAACTCGTTTTGATGACCGATGCTGATGTCGATGGTGCTCACATTCGTACCCTTCTTTTAACCTTGATTTATCGTTATATGAAACCAATTCTAGAAGCTGGTTATGTTTATATCGCCCAACCACCAATCTATGGTGTCAAGGTTGGAAGCGAGATTAAAGAATATATCCAGCCAGGAGCAGATCAAGAAATCAAACTCCAAGAAGCCTTGGCCCGTTATAGTGAAGGTCGTACCAAACCGACTATTCAGCGTTATAAGGGTCTAGGTGAAATGGACGACCATCAGTTATGGGAAACAACCATGGATCCTGAACATCGCTTGATGGCTAGAGTTTCTGTGGATGATGCTGCAGAGGCAGATAAAATCTTTGATATGTTGATGGGGGATCGAGTAGAGCCTCGTCGTGAGTTTATCGAAGAAAATGCCGTCTATAGTACACTTGATGTCTAAAAAATAGGGAGAAGTAGTTCCCTTGGTCTAAAAAATATGATATAATCGTTACGATTGTTTCAAGTAAAAAAGGAGTTTAATATGTCTGCTAGCCTAGTAATTTATTTAATAATTGCAGTTGCAGTTTTATTGGTCATTGCCTATGCTATCGCAATCTATGTAAGGAAGCGCAATGAAAGTAAATTAGCAATTTTAGAAGAGAAAAAAGAAGAGCTTTATAATCTTCCGGTTAATGATGAAGTTGAAGCTGTAAAAAATATGCACTTGATTGGACAAAGTCAGGTGACTTTCCGTGAATGGAACCAAAAATGGGTTGACCTATCTCTTAACTCTTTTGCAGATATCGAAAATAATCTTTTCGAGGCAGAAGGCTATAACAACTCATTCCGTTTTTTCAAAGCCAGTCATCAAATTGATCAAATTGAGAGCCAAATTACCTTGATTGAAGAAGATATTGCGGCAATTCGCAACGCCTTGGCAGATTTGGAGAAACAAGAGTCTAAAAATAGTGGACGTGTTCTTCATACCTTGGACTTGTTTGAAGAGTTGCAACACCGAGTTGCTGATCATTCTGAAGAATATGGACAAGGTTTGTCTGAAATCGAAAAACAATTGGAAAATATCCAATCAGAGTTTTCTCAGTTTGTAACTTTAAATTCGTCTGGTGACCCAGTAGAAGCTGCTGTGATTTTGGATAATGCTGAAAATCATATCTTGGCTTTGACACATATTGTTGATCGTATCCCAGCAATTGTAGCAACATTATCTAAAGATCTACCTGATCAACTGGAAGATTTAGAAGATGGCTACCGTAAGCTTTTAGATGCCAACTATTATTTTGCTGAGACAGATATTGAAGCGCGTTTCCAACTGCTTTATGAAGCTCTCAAGAAAAATCATGAGAATATTGCGAAACTAGAATTGGATAATGCAGAGTACGAAAATACTCAAATCCAAGAAGAGATTAATGCACTTTATGATATCTTTACAAGAGAAATTGCGGCACAGAAAGTAGTAGAAGGTTTAGTAGCAACACTTCCTACTTATCTTCAACACATGAAGGAAAATAATGCTTTATTGATAGAAGACATTGAGCGTTTGAGTAAAAACTATTTACTTTCTGAATCAGATGCAAGTCATGTTCGCCGTTTACAGTCCGAATTAGAAAGCTTTGAGACTGCTATTATTGAAGCGATTTCGGATCAGGATGAAGCAACTCAAGCATATTCAATTCTTGAAGAAAAACTTGAATCTCTGCAGGAAAATCTTAAAAAGATTGAAGATGAACAAATTGCAGTTAGTGAGCGTCTTGCACGAGTTGAGAAAGATGATATCAATGCACGTCAAAAAGCAAATGTATATGTTAATCGTCTCCATACAATCAAGAGATATATGGAAAAACGGAACCTACCTGGTATTCCACAAAGTTTCTTGAAGTTATTCTTTACAGCAAGTAATAATACGGAAGATCTCATGGCTGAATTAGAACAAAACTTAGTCAATATAGAATCAGTTAATCGTATTCTTGAAATTGCAACGAAGGATATGGAGGAGCTTGAGGCGGAAACTTATAATATTGTACAGTATGCAACCTTGACAGAGCAACTCTTGCAATATTCTAACCGCTATCGCTCATTTGATGAACGTATCCAAGAAGCATTTAACGAAGCTTTAGATATTTTTGAAAAAGAATTTGATTATCACGCTTCATTTGACAAGATTTCTCAAGCATTGGAAGTGGCAGAGCCTGGTGTAACTAACCGCTTTGTTAGCTCATATGAGAAAACACGTGAAACGATTCGTTTTTAATAACAGAAAAAGATTTGATTGTGTGAGAAGCAGAATCAAATCTTTTTTATTTATTAATTACCTATAAAATCGTGTATGATAGGATTTTAAGATAAAAAATTGGAGAGATTAAAAAGCTTTTTGAACCTTGTGAAACAAAATTAGGTTTATTTTGCTTTTTAAATCATCTCCAATTTTTTATTTGGTTGGAATCGAAATTCCAATTAATTTCTCTGAGTAGAGTGTCTTGATATTGGCTTCATCAATAGAGTCCTTATTAATTTTACGTCTCAAGAAAAAGTTTTGAATGGCTTCAATTTCAGACTCGCGAATAGCGCGGTGTTTGTTTGAGATGAGGATTTCATAGTGAAGCGGAGCTTGGGTAAAAATAACATCGGTATTCCCTGCAGAATAAACCTCAACAAGGGTTGCATCAGTACTTTCTAGCTGGCTTTTTACAAGTTGCGAGTGTGAGTTTGTCGTATTGATAAGCTTCATAATATTTCCTCCAATTTTCTAATTCTATTATAGCACTTTTTGAATAAAGTAGCTTGATTTAGTCAATCTTATGCTGTTTTTTCCAAGATTGGATTGCCCATTTATGACTACCACGTTTGAGGTTTTCAATAGCCTCGTCAATAGGGAACCAGGCAATATGATTAAAGTCCTCTAGTGGTTTTTGTACCTCTTTGAAAGAAGTCGCTTCATAGAGGTAGGCAGGATTGTAGTAGTAGGTGTCACGATGACGAGAGTAGAAATATTCGTCAGCTTGTCCGTAATAGGTACCAATTTCAGCTGTGAAGCCAAGCTCTTCAATCAATTCACGCCTTAGGGCTTCTTGATGGTTTTCACCTACTTCAATTTCACCACCTGGTAAGAACCAAGCGCCATTAGGTGCTTGAACAAGAACAATTTGTTTTTGCTCAGCGTCAGGGATAACTGCATATACGCCATAACGGTTCTGGTAGGTTACATTCTCTTTTTTTTCTCCAAAAGTTGGGTTTGCCATTGCATTTTCCTCATTATCTAGTATCTTTATTATTATCATAATGGACAAAGGCCGAGCTGTCAAGAACTTATAGTTATTTTAGTAAAAAGGAGCAGAAAATTTTCATTTTCTACTCCTTTTCTATAGGATTTATACTTCTTTTTCAGAAGTTTTAACTTCAGCTTTTTTGGCAGACTTAATTTGAATGTTTCCCTTGCTGGTCATAACTGCCTTGAGATCTTTTTCACTTGGATTTTCAAGGTAGTAGTCAGTGATTGCGTCTTCAATATAGTCTTGAATAGTGCGGCGAAGTGGGCGTGCTCCCATTTTTGGATCATAACCGAGGTCAACTAATTTTTCCTTGACCTTGTCTGTTACATCTAAATGAATGTTGTTGCTAGAGAGGCGCTTGTTAACATCTGCTAGCATAAGCTCGACAATCTGAAGGAGGTTGTCCTTGCTGAGAGCCTTAAATTCGATAATACCATCAAAACGGTTCATAAACTCTGGGCTAAAGAAGTTACCGAGTTCACCGAGGACGGAGTTTGTCCGTCCTTCTCTAGCAGCACCAAATCCAACGCTTGCTTCAGCCTTACCTGTACCTGCATTTGAGGTCATGATAATGATGGCGTCCTTAAAGCTAACAGTTCGACCTTGACCATCCGTTAAACGGCCATCGTCCAAGACTTGAAGGAACATGTGCATAACATCAGGGTGAGCTTTTTCTACTTCATCGAGAAGGATGAGAGAATATGGATTGCGGCGAACTTTTTCCGTTAACTGACCAGCCTCGTCATAGCCAACATAACCTGGAGGGGCACCGACCAACTTAGCCACGCTGTGTTTCTCCATATATTCACTCATATCAAAGCGAATCATGCTATCAGCAGAACCAAAAAGTTCGATAGCTAGTTGTTTGGAAAGTTCTGTCTTACCGACACCCGTTGGCCCGACAAAGAGGAAGCTTCCAATTGGACGGTTAGGCGTACCAAGTCCAACACGATTACGGCGAATAGCCTTGGCAATCTTATCGACTGCATCATCTTGACCAATAACATGAGACTTAAGATCTTCGGCTAAATGGATGAGTTGAGATTGTTCTTTCTCTTTTAAATCACCAACAGGGATATTGGTTTTCTGCTCGATAATGTACTCAATGGTTTTCTCGCTGATGATAGGAGTATCCTGGTCTGTGACCTTTTTCTTTTGCATTTCCTTATACTTGGCAATCTGGTCGCGGAAATAGGCGGCCTTCTCAAAATCTTCCTCCCGTGTAGCTTGAGATTTGAGATTTTCAGCCTCAATCAAGCGTTGATCAATGACTTTAGGATCGACAAAATTCAAGATCAAATTCATCTTAGAACCAGCTTCATCTAGGAGGTCAATGGCCTTGTCAGGTAAGAAGCGATCTTGGATGTAACGATTGGAAAGAGTTGCTGCTGCTTCAATTGCAGCATCGGTATATTGAACGTGGTGGTAGTCTTCGTATTTCTTTTGAATTCCTTTGAGGATAATAATCGTTTCCTCTACCGTTGGTTCATCAACCTTAACAGGCTGCATACGACGTTCTAGGGCAGCATCCTTTTCAATGATACGGTATTCATTGAGGGTAGTAGCACCGACCAGTTGCAGTTCGCCACGAGCAAGGGCGGGCTTGAGGATATTTCCAGCATCCATATTGCCATCGCCTGCAGAACCTGCACCGACAATTTCATGGATTTCATCGATAAAGAGGATAATATCCTCACGTTTGCGAATTTCTTCCATGAGCTTTTGCATGCGTTCTTCAAATTGTCCTCGGATACCTGTTCCTTGAACCAGGCTAACCACATCCAGACGGATAACTTGTTTACCTTGGAGTTTATGGGGAACATCGCCATCAACGATTTTTTGAGCTAGACCTTCGACAACGGCCGTTTTTCCGACACCTGGTTCACCGATAAGAACAGGATTATTCTTAGTTCTACGATTGAGAATTTCGATGACACGGATAATCTCATCATCTCGTCCAATAACGGGGTCGATATCGCCACGACGAGCAATCTCAGTTACATTAATACCAAATTCTTCCAGCAGGCCTTTTTCTTGGCTTGGTGGTGGAGTTTGAGCAGGTCCACGATTTTGGGAACCATAACCGCCGTTACCACCGTAACCTCCACCTGATTGGGTTGGGGGAGTAGGAGGAGTGTTGTTAGAAGGTCTAAAATGGTTTAAGTCATTGAAGAAATCACCAAAAGGATCAAAGTCACGATTATTCAAATCTGTCATACCTTTAAAGAGGCTATTGTTAGGATCTGTTTTGATAATCTTGTAGCAGTTTTGACAGAGGTCAATTTGCTTTTGTTTTCCATTGAGATTGGTATAAAGATGAATTGTTGAGTCGTTGATTTTACAGTTTTGACAAAGCATACATCTACCTCATTTCTTTCTTTAGCTGGACCTATCTAAAGGTCAAAAATAGTCAAATTTCTATACTCTCATTATAACAGGATTGGGGTGTAAAGCAAGTAAAAAGATTGAAGCTTTGAGAAGTTGTTACAATGAAAATCTTCGTGGATTTGGACTATAAAAAAATCCTATTTGTGAGACAAAAAGGATTTTGGTTAGACATGCAGGGTGTAATCCCAGCTTGTTTTGTATTAGTAAAGGAGTTCGTAAATCTCCATTGCAATCAAGTCAATGCTGTCAAACGTATAAGTTTCGCGAGCTTCGACATCACGCAGGGTAAAGATTGAGCCGTTTTCTTCGTCGTGGCTGTATGCAACTTCTGCAACAACAACTCCTTCGCGTTCAAAATTACGTTTTAAATTTCCGCCGTCTTTTGCCATTGCTTCAAGGCGGTTGATGATTCTAACCAAATGTGATTCCATTTTGATTCTCCTTCATTTCTTATCGTTACTATTTTACCATAAAGGAGGCCAACTTGACTAGAAAAAACTAAGATTTCTCGCTAATTCTAGCAGCTGAAAGTTTTTTTTGAATAAATCGGATAAAAAGTTTGAATTTTAATTCAATACATGTTATAATCATACAGTATTCTATTTTAGAAAGCAGTGTGACTATGAATTTTTCTTTTTTACCTAAGTATTTACCTTATTTTAACTATGGGGCTGTTGTGACGGTTCTCATTTCTATCTGTGTTGTCTTTTTGGGAACTATTTTGGGTGTTGTCTTGGCTTTTGGGCAACGTTCAAAGTTTAAACCGCTTGTTTGGCTCGCCAACTTGTACGTTTGGATTTTCCGTGGGACACCGATGATGGTTCAGATTATGATTGCCTTTGCCCTTATGCATATCAATGCTCCGACTATTCAGGTTGGGATTTTGGGTGTTGATCTTTCTCGTCTGATTCCAGGGATTTTGATTATTTCTATGAACAGTGGTGCCTATGTTTCTGAGACTGTGCGTGCCGGAATCAATGCGGTTCCAAAAGGTCAGCTAGAAGCGGCTTATTCTTTAGGGATTCGTCCTAAAAATGCGATGCGATATGTAATTTTGCCACAAGCAATCAAAAATATCTTGCCAGCCTTGGGGAACGAATTTATCACTATTATCAAGGATAGTTCCCTTTTATCAGCTATTGGTGTTATGGAGTTGTGGAACGGGGCTACAACAGTTTCTACAACAACCTATCTACCTTTAACACCACTTTTATTTGCAGCCTTTTATTACTTGATTATGACTTCTATTTTGACAGTAGCCTTGAAAGCTTTTGAAAAACGTATGGGACAAGGAGATAAGAAATAATGACAGAAACCTTGATAAAAATTGAAAATTTACATAAATCCTTTGGAAAGAATAAAGTATTGAAGGGCATCAACCTCGAGATTAAAAGAGGAGAAGTTGTCGTTATCATCGGTCCTTCAGGGAGCGGGAAATCTACCTTGCTTCGCTCTATGAATTTATTGGAAGAAGCGACCAAGGGGAAGGTTATCTTTGAGGGGGTCGATATTACGGACAAGAAGAATGACCTCTTTGCCATGCGTGAGAAGATGGGCATGGTTTTTCAACAATTTAATCTCTTTCCTAATATGACTGTTATGGAAAATATCACCTTGTCTCCTATCAAGACCAAAGGTGAAAGTAAGGAAGTTGCTGAGAAGAGAGCTCAGGAACTTTTGGAAAAAGTTGGTTTACCAGATAAGGCAACTGCTTATCCACAGAGTTTGTCAGGTGGCCAGCAACAGCGGATTGCCATTGCGCGTGGTTTGGCAATGGAACCAGATGTTTTACTCTTTGACGAGCCGACTTCAGCCCTGGACCCTGAAATGGTAGGTGAGGTACTTGCTGTTATGCAAGACCTAGCCAAGTCAGGAATGACTATGGTTATCGTAACACATGAGATGGGATTTGCCCGTGAGGTGGCAGACCGTGTCATCTTTATGGCAGACGGTGTGGTTGTTGAAGACGGAACACCAGAACAGATTTTTGAACAAACCCAAGAACAGCGGACTAAGGACTTCTTGAGTAAGGTTTTATAAGTTAGCTTTGTGGAGCTGTTCGCAGTCAACTTCATATATAAAATATAGATTAGGGAAAAGCTCGATTAGAGCTTTTTCTTATAGTTTGCAACTATAGGCTTTCCTAGGAAAGAAGTGTTAGAGGGGATTAGCAGTTTTTGGTATAATGGAAGATATTTGAAAGAAAAGAGAAGTGATATGACACAGATTATTGATGGGAAAGCTTTAGCGGCCAAATTGCAGGGGCAGTTGGCTGAAAAGACTGCAAAATTAAAGGAAGAAACAGGTCTAGTGCCTGGTTTGGTAGTGATTTTGGTTGGGGACAATCCAGCCAGCCAAGTCTACGTTCGCAACAAGGAGAGGTCAGCTCTTGCGGCTGGTTTTCGTAGCAAAGTAGTGCGAGTTCCAGAGACAATTAGTCAAGAGGAATTGTTAGACTTGATTGCCAAATATAATCAAGATCCAGTTTGGCATGGGATTTTGGTTCAGTTGCCTTTACCAAAACATATCGATGAAGAGGCGGTTTTATTAGCCATTGACCCAGAAAAGGATGTGGATGGTTTTCATCCGCTAAACATGGGGCGTCTTTGGTCAGGTCATCCAGTCATGATTCCTTCGACACCTGCAGGAATTATGGAAATGTTTCATGAATATGGTATTGACTTGGAAGGTAAAAATGCGGTCGTCATCGGTCGTTCCAATATAGTTGGAAAACCTATGGCCCAACTTCTTTTGGCAAAGAATGCGACGGTAACCTTGACTCATTCACGGACTCATAATCTTGCCAAGGTGGCTGCTAAAGCAGATATTCTGGTTGTTGCAATCGGTCGTGCCAAGTTTGTGACTGCTGACTTTGTCAAACGTGGAGCAGTTGTTATTGACGTTGGGATGAACCGAGATGAAAATGGCAAGCTCTGTGGGGATGTGGATTATGAGGCAGTTGCACCACTTGCTAGCCACATCACGCCAGTACCTGGAGGTGTCGGTCCTATGACCATTACTATGCTGATGGAGCAAACTTATCAAGCAGCACTCCGGACATTGGATAGAAAATAAGAGAAAAATCGCTGAAGAGAGTGTATTTTCTATAGCTATATCTGAAATGGCAGAAATGAGTATTAAATTTTAGATATAAGATTACAAAAGGAGGTCTGCGCCTCCTTTTTGTTGTATAATGGAGTGAGGTGATTAGATGATTTTAAAAATTTATAATGGGGAATATAGTTTACAATGGGATGGAATATACTACTTAGCACTAATTGATTATCCAAATATTCAAGAATGGGAATTAGAAAAAATTGCTAAATTTATAGCTTACGAAAAACTTCATAAACGTCAAACAAGTATTGAGTGTGCTGATTCTTGTTTAAAAAAAGAGATTTTAGATTACATCTTTCAGCATCCCTTTCTGCCACCATTTACCCCTACAGATAAAAGAGTAGCCTCGACTTATGATCTACATAAGAGGTTAGTGACTTCAGACTACTGTAGTCATACTACGACTATAGATGCAGCGATTTCTATCTTTAAAACAGGTCAGCTCTTATCTGCTGTGAAAGCCTTTGGGCGAGATGCTGAGGAGTTGGTTTTGGATAGTCGAAATGCTGCATCGGATCCGATAGATTATTTTGACTATGTCATGTTAGGGTGGTCAAATACAAGTTCTGGTTATCGATTAGCGATGGAGCGTTTATTAGGTCGAGCTCCTTCAGAGAAAGAATTACAAGACAAGTTTATTCCTGGAGTGAGCTTTCATTTTATCTATACAGATTTGATTAAACTTACTGGTTATATTTTTGATGGCTACCATGTTGCAAAAATTAAGGACATGTTGAATTTATTTAGTGAGTTGTATATTTGCATTATTCCAACTCATAATAAGAGCCAATTTGAAAATATTATTCCAAGTCAATTACTAGATAGGGTGTATTATCTTGACCATGATGGAGAAGGTTTGGAAGAGTGGAATAAAAAAGTGTATCGGATTGTCTTAAAACAATCAGATAAAGGATAGTTGAGGAAAAAACGATGAAAGTGATTGATCAAACCTTACTAGAAAAAGTCATTATTGAACGTTCTCGTACAAGTCATAAAGGAAACTATGGTCGTTTGCTGTTACTGGGTGGGACTTATCCTTATGGTGGTGCTATCATCATGGCTGCTTTGGCAGCTGTTAAAAGTGGAGCTGGTTTGGTGACCGTTGGAACAGATAGGGAAAATATCCCAGCTTTGCACAGTCATTTACCTGAGGCTATGGCCTTTTCTCTTCAAGACCAACAACTGTTAAAAGAGCAGTTGGAGAAGGCAGAAGTTGTCTTGCTCGGGCCTGGTTTACGAGACGATGCTTTTGGAGAAAGTCTAGTAAAACAGGTCTTTGCTAGCTTAAAAAAGAATCAGATTTTGATTGTGGATGGAGGAGCCTTGACCATTCTTGCTAAGACCAAGTTGTCATTTCCGTCGAGCCAGATTATCCTAACTCCCCACCAAAAAGAATGGGAAAAATTGTCTGGAATTACGATTGAACAGCAAAAGGAAGCTGCAACGGCTAGTACCCTGACTTCCTTTCCTCAAGGAACAATTTTGGTGGAGAAAAGTTCAGCTACTCGTATTTGGCAAGTTGGCCAGTCTGATTATTACCAGTTACAGGTTGGTGGTCCCTATCAGGCGACTGGTGGTATGGGAGATACACTGGCTGGAATGATTGCAGGATTTGCAGGCCAATTTCGACAGGCCAGTCTCTACGAACGTGTGACAGTAGCAACCCATCTTCATTCAGCCATAGCCCAAGAACTATCTCAAGAACATTATGTGGTCTTGCCAACGGAGATTAGTAATTGTCTTCCTAAAGTAATGAATAAAATATCTCAAAAAAGAATGGGATAAAATTCAATTTTAGGAGAAAACGAAGTAAATCTTACCACAATAAAACGCATAATATCAAGTTTTTTTAATACCTGATACTATGCGTTTTTGACTTTAAAGCCTTTTTGCTCTGTCTCTATTTTGGAGCAATCTTTTGCTCAGTATGTTTTATAATTTCTCGTTGATAAATCGGATAAACTGATTCCACCAAACTTTTAAGAAGAAGGCTTTTTCAACTTTCTTTTCTGCTACCATTTCGAAACTAGGACGTTCTGTGGTAATGTAACCTTGACCAATCAAATCCTTGTCTTCGTAAGTCAAATGGCCAACCACTGTTCCAGCTTCAAGTGGTGCGGGGATTGCTTTAGAATCAGGTGTAAATTGAATAGATTGGGAAGATTGATTCCCACCACGTTCAATTAGATAGATATCCTCTGGGGCCACTGCAGTGACCGTATCTTCTTTTCCATCTTGTACAGGGACTTTGCTATCTTGATAGGCATCGCCTTTTTGCACGATTTTACGAAGTGTAAATGTAGAAGAAATATAATCCATTAGTGAAGATGTAGCTGTAAAGCGAGCGTAGGGATTATTGTCTTGATGATCTGCATTTAAAACAACTGTGATAACCCTCATGCCTTTTTCGACAGTAGTACCAACAAAAGACTCTCCAGCCTTATCTGTTGTTCCTGTTTTCAGTCCATCAAAACCACCTCGATAAGCAGGCATGCCTTCTAACATGTAGTTGGTTGAAGTGATTGTCATTCCAGCAAAAGTAGAAGAAGGTTTTTTGGTAATTTCTAAGACTTGTGGGTACTTTTTGATGAGGTTACGGGCAACGATGGCAACGTCATAAGCACTGAGCTTATTTTCATCATCTTTATTAGATCCTGGGTAAATGTTCTCCCCTAGAGTCTCATTGTTAAGACCAGTTGTATTGACAACAGTGGCATCCTGAATTCCCCATTCCAAGAGTTTTGCTCGCATCATATCAACGAAGTTTTTTTCTGAGCCAGCAATTTTCTCAGCTAGGGCAATAGCGGCGCTGTTGGCACTCGATACCAGTGTTGCTTCAAGTAACTCTTCGACAGTATAATTACGAGCTTCCATAGGAACATTACTGGCTTGAGAATTTGTCGTCAATTGATAAGGATAATCAGAAATATCTACTGGGGTGGATAGTGTGATATTTCCATTTTCGAGTGCTTCATAGACCAGGTAAACGGTAAGTAGTTTTGTTATAGAAGCAATTTCGACTGGTTGAGTCGCATCTTTCTCATAGAGAATTTTACCAGTATTTGCTTCAACAGCAATGGCATGTTTAGCAGCAATATTAAAATCTTGAGCAGCAACAGTAGATGCTGAGCCAATAAGGGACAGGCTTAATAGAGTTAAAATTATTTTTTTCATAGTAAGTTTATTCTATCATAAAGAAAAAAATATTCCCAGTTTCATGATAGAAGAAAGAAGCTTTTTTGAAAGTGTGGTAAAATAGATAAATGGAGGTACCCCATGTTTCGTAAGAATAAATTATTTTTTTGGACCAGTGAGATTTTACTATTAACCATCATCTTTTATTTATGGAGACAGATGGGTGGGATTATAACGCCTTTTGTAAGTGTCGCAAATACCATAATGATTCCCTTTCTTCTAGGTAGTTTTTTATATTATTTGACCAATCCTATTGTAAATTTTTTACAAAAGTACTTTAAAATTAATCGTATCATTGGTATTCTACTAACTTTGTGTGCCTTGGTTTGGGGGCTAGTTATTGGGGTAGTCTATCTCTTGCCGATTTTGGTCAATCAGTTGACCAGCTTGATTGCGACTAGCCAGACTATCTACAGTCGTTTACAAGATTTGATTGTGGATTTATCTACTTATCCAGCCTTTCAAAATTTGGATATTCAAGCGAATATTCAACAATTAAATCTTTCTTATGTAGATATTTTACAAAATATACTAAATAGTGTGACGAATAGTGTCGGAAGTATCCTATCAGCTCTTTTTAGTACTGTGTTGATTATTATCATGACCCCTGTGTTTTTGGTTTATTTTTTGTTAGATGGTCACAAGTTCTTGCCGATGCTTGAGCGTACTGTCTTAAAGCGAGATAAGTTGCATATTACAGGTCTGCTAAAAAATTTGAATGCTACAATCGCTCGCTATATTAGTGGAGTTGCCATTGATGCCATTATTATTGGTTGTTTGGCCTTTATCGGATATAGCGTAATTGGTTTGAAATACGCTTTGGTCTTCGCTATCTTTTCAGGATTAGCCAATCTCATTCCTTATGTGGGACCAAGTATTGGCTTGATTCCAATGATTATCGCTAATGTCTTTACTGATCCTCATAGAATGCTGATTGCAGTTGTTTACATGCTAATCATTCAACAAGTGGATGGAAATATCCTCTACCCTCGAATCGTTGGTGGTGTGATGAAGGTTCACCCAATTACGATTTTAGTATTACTTTTGTTATCAAGTAATATCTATGGTGTCATTGGTATGATTGTCGCTGTACCAACTTATTCTATCTTAAAAGAAATTTCTAAGTTCTTATCACGTTTGTATGAAAATCATAAAATAATGAAAGAACGAGAAAGAGAATTAGCTAAGTAAAAGTCAGGAATTCCTGATTTTTCTTTTTGTTTAGCTAAGTGATAGGAGCAGAAGTGTCGTTTAGATTAGTAGATTAAGAATAATTCACAAAAACTTTGTAAAACACTTGCAATTTAGCTGAAATTTGATAAAATAGTAAGGAAAGTTAGACTGTATTGCCTACTGTCTATCTATAAAATATATTTTATTGGAGGCTTTTACTCAAATGGCAAAAGAAAAATACGATCGTAGTAAACCACACGTTAACATTGGTACTATCGGACACGTTGACCACGGTAAAACTACCCTAACTGCAGCTATCACAACTGTTTTGGCACGTCGCTTGCCTTCATCAGTTAACCAACCTAAAGACTATGCGTCTATCGATGCTGCTCCAGAAGAACGCGAACGCGGTATCACAATCAACACTGCGCACGTTGAGTACGAAACTGAAAAACGTCACTACGCTCACATCGACGCTCCAGGACACGCGGACTACGTTAAAAACATGATCACTGGTGCCGCTCAAATGGACGGAGCTATCCTTGTAGTAGCTTCAACTGACGGACCAATGCCACAAACTCGTGAGCACATCCTTCTTTCACGTCAGGTTGGTGTTAAACACCTTATCGTCTTCATGAACAAAGTTGACTTGGTTGACGACGAAGAATTGCTTGAATTGGTTGAAATGGAAATCCGTGACCTATTGTCAGAATACGACTTCCCAGGTGACGATCTTCCAGTTATCCAAGGTTCAGCTCTTAAAGCTCTTGAAGGTGACACTAAATACGAAGACATCGTTATGGAATTGATGAACACAGTTGATGAGTACATCCCAGAACCAGAACGTGACACTGACAAACCATTGCTTCTTCCAGTCGAAGACGTATTCTCAATCACTGGACGTGGTACAGTTGCTTCAGGACGTATCGACCGTGGTATCGTTAAAGTCAACGACGAAATCGAAATCGTTGGTATCAAAGAAGAAACTCAAAAAGCAGTTGTTACTGGTGTTGAAATGTTCCGTAAACAACTTGACGAAGGTCTTGCCGGAGATAACGTAGGTGTCCTTCTTCGTGGTGTTCAACGTGACGAAATCGAACGTGGACAAGTTATCGCTAAACCAGGTTCAATCAACCCACACACTAAATTCAAAGGTGAAGTTTACATCCTTACTAAAGAAGAAGGTGGACGTCACACTCCATTCTTCAACAACTACCGTCCACAATTCTACTTCCGTACTACTGACGTTACAGGTTCAATCGAACTTCCAGCAGGTACTGAAATGGTAATGCCTGGTGATAACGTGACAATCGACGTTGAGTTGATCCACCCAATCGCCGTAGAACAAGGTACTACATTCTCTATCCGTGAGGGTGGACGTACTGTTGGTTCAGGTATGGTTACAGAAATCGAAGCTTAATTCGATTTAGTTCCCAGAAGAACAATTATTTAAGTCAGACACTAAAAGAATCTTGCTTTGCAAGGTTCTTTTTTCGATTTAAAAAGATAGACCTGGTAAAGTCCAGATCTATCTAATGAGTTATTTCCAAGTGACTAGTTCGCTCCAAACACTAACATTCGATATAGTGGAGGTTTCACCAGCTGGAACCCATTTGTTGGTGCCTAAGTATCTAACTTCTAGTTTACGAACGTTTACTGTGTAAGTAGCTTTTAGTCTAATATAACCATAAGTGTAGGGTGGTACGTTATGGGAGACTGAGTGATTTAAACTAAGTCCAGCTCCAGACTCCGGAGCAGAAAAGCTAACACCTGCACCTACAGTCAGAGTAGCTCCAGCTTTTCCACCATAGGCAGTTGAACTTACAGGACCTGATGTGGTGCTTTTCTTGTAAGAGTGAGAGTATTTAGTTCTATAGTCTGCAACACCAGTTGCATTAGAACGAGTCTGATACGTAGATTTAGACTCTAAATAGGCGTCTCTAAGTTCAGTCGTATAAAATGACAATAACTCTCCTGTGTTGATATCTTTTACAATACGATTAGATACAATTTCATAATTTGTACCAGGATAGACATCAGCAAAAACCGTAGATGTTGTGACTAAGAATAATAGACTTGATAGTAGAGAGAAAAACAATAGTTTCAGTTTAATCATAACAAATTTCCTTTCTTCATGAGTAAAAGATTATTTTTTCAATCCTTTGAAAGTTATAATGCAACCCGAAATAATACTGAGAGTTCCTACAGGTCTCCAATATAGTTGCCAAAAGAATAAATTTATTCTTTCTTTCAGTGTCGCATAGGGTTCGGCATAATAGGGGTTGATGTGAAATAATAAAAAACCAAAACATAAAACTATGATTCCAGTTAAGAATAAAATGTCCTTATTTACTTTCCTCATAAAACCTCCTTTTATTTTATTTAAAGCGCTTTCTATTATTAGTATACGTCAAAAAAAGAAAAAAACAAGTCTATTTATTTATTTTTTTATATGGTATAATAGAATAGTTGGAGAGTTTTTATATAGCTTTAAAAGGCTGATATGAATACTTTGTATTTTGCAAAAGAAAAATCTCTCGTTCAAATAAGAGTAATAGAAAAGTGAACTACATCCTCAAAGTTAGATTTTTTGTCTGACTTTGGAGATGCAGTTCATTTTTTACTACAAATATTATGTGGTTTTACAAAAAAGCTCTATACACTTGATGTGCATAGAGCAAAGGGGGCTTCATTTGATATAGAGTTCTTGGTTTTTCAAGACAATTTCACGTACGCTTGCAAACTTTTTGAGTTTTTTAAGCTCTTCAGGATGAGTGATGAGAGTGATAACATAGCCTTCTTTACCCATGCGACCTGTACGGCCAGCACGGTGAGTGTAGGTTTCGATGTCTCTAGGAACATCAAAGTTTACGACACATTCTAAACTATCGATATCAATCCCACGAGCCAGAAGGTCTGTTGCCAGAAGCAGAGTTAGTTGCTTGTCTTTAAACTTTTCTAAGATGACTTTTCTAAATTTAACATTGACGTCACTAGCTAGAGAAACAGCTAGGATATCACGATACTGTAGTTTTTCTTCTGCGCTTCCAAGGTCTGATAGGCTGTTAAAGAAGACCAGACCGCGGAAATCCTCAACATGAGCTAGTTTTCGTAGCATATCCACTCGGTGACGTTGATCTACCTGCATATAGAAGTGTTGGATGTTGTCCAGTTTTTGATCAGAGAGATTAATAGTGCGTGTATTCGACACAATCTTTTCTTGGTCAAACTTGGTTGTCGCACTCATATAGACAAGTTGGTGGTCACGAGGTGCGTAGTGAGTTATTTTCTCAACAAAATGAATTTGAGAATCATCAAGTAATTGGTCGAATTCATCCAGGATGATGGTTTCCACATTCATCATCTTGATTTTTTTCAATTTAATTAGTTCAAAGATACGGCCAGGAGTTCCAATCAGAATTTCTGGTCCTTTTTTTAGGCGTTCAATCTGGCGTTTCTGACTCGAACCTGATAAGAAGAGTTGAGCTGTCAAGCCGATAGCTTCAGCCCACGTTTTACATACATCAAAAATCTGTCCAGCCAGTTCTGTATTAGGCGCTAGAATCAAGAGTTGTTGGGCTTTTTTCTTTTGTAGTCTGAGAAGACTTGGTAGGAGGTAAGCTAGGGTCTTACCAGTTCCTGTTGGGCTCACTCCTAGGAGGTTTTCTCCAGCAAGAAGGGGCTCAAATAGTTGAGTTTGAATGGGGGTAAATTCTTGGAAACCGAGTTGGTCACTCAGTTCTTGCCATTCAGTAGGTAGTTTAGTTTTCATTTTCTGCCTCAAATCTAATGCCAGCAGTCTGGCGCATGGTATATAGTAGCTCATGAACAGAGCCTGCATCATCCAGCCAAGTCTGGTAGAGTGTCTGGTCTGGTTGCTGAATCATGTGTGCAAATGCAGCGACTTCCTCAGTCATCGTATGAGGAGCCTGTTGGATAGGGAGTTGGACTTGATTTCCTTGGTGGTCGGTAAAAATAGCTGAGCTGACATGTTCGATGGTGTTGAGCGTCAAGGTACCATCTGTCGTATAAATCTCGCAAGGGAGATTGGAAGTGATGTTTTTCCCAGCCTTGATATGAACTTGAAAGTCAGGGTAGAAGAGGATTCCGTCACCATTTAGGTCAATGCTATTGTCAAGCTGTTGCCCCTGATAGGTTGCATCCTTAGCTTTTCCAAAGAGGCGAACGGCAGCGTAGAGAGGATAAATCCCCAAATCCATGAGAGCTCCACCAGCAAAACGGTCTGAAAAGACATTTGGTGTCAGTCCAGCCAACAAGTCAGGCATCTTGGAAGAATATTTGGCATAGTTGAAATCTGCTCCCAAAATTTGTTTGTCTGCTAAAAAGTTTTTGATGATAGTGAAAGCTTTTTCATGGTAATTGCGAGCTGCTTCGAATATAAAACAGTGATTTTTCTCAGCTGTATGTCTTAAATCCAGCCATTCTTGTGGCTGAGTGACAGCTGGCTTTTCAAGAATGACGTGTTTACCTGCAGATAATGCAGTTTTTGCCTGAGCAAAATGCAAGGAGTTTGGACTGGCAATATAGACCACATCAAAGGAGCTATTGAAGAAGTCCTCTACTTGATCAAAGAGTTGGATATTCTGATAGCGAGAAGCAAAGGTTGCCGCAGTTTCTAGTTTCCTAGAATAGACTACGGCCAGCTGGTATTTTCCACTAGCATGGGCTGCCTCTATGAAGTGGTGGCTGATAGCGCCAGTGCCAATGATACCTAATTTAAGCATAGATACTCCTTTTCCGATTTTAAATCCTTCTTTCATTATAACATAGATAGACGAGACTATCCAACAGAGGGTAAAAATTTTCAAATAAGCTACTAGGACTTTCCCAAAGAAAGTGGTACAATAATGAGATGAGTAAATGAAATGGGAGGAAAAATGAGGCTATTACCTATAAGAAAAATATCACGTCAGTCTAAGAGGCTAGCGCTTTTTTTGACTTTTTGTGCAGGATATGTAGATGCCTATACTTTTATTGTGCGAGGGAACACTCTTGTGGCTGGACAAACTGGAAATGTCGTCTTTCTATCAGTGGGGCTCATTCAACACAATGTATCAGATGCTAGTGCCAAAGTAATGACCTTGCTAGCTTTTATGATGGGGGTCTTTTTATTAACTGTTTATAAGGAAAAATTGAGAATTGTGAAAAAGCCTATTCTGTCACTGATTCCTTTGGCAATCTTATCAATCATTATTGGTTTTGTGCCGCAAACTGTAGATAATATTTATCTAGTACCTCCCTTGGCCTTCTGTATGGGACTGGTGACAACTGCTTTTGGAGAAGTGTCGGGTATTGCCTATAATAACGCTTTTATGACAGGGAATATCAAACGGACCATGCTGGCTTTTGGAGATTATTTCCGAACCAAGCACACTCCTTTTTTACGTGAAGGGATTATCTTTGTAAGCCTGCTTAGTAGTTTTGTCCTTGGCGTTGTCTTTTCAGCCTATTTGACGATTTTCTATCATGAAAAGACCATTCTTGGTGTTCCTATTATGATGAGCATTTTTTACATTAGCATGCTTTTTGCCTCTTGGCAGAAAAAAGTAAAAGAAAAAGCTTCATTTTAGGTGTTATTACTTGTAAGAAAATAGGAGATATGCTATACTTGAAGAGTTGACTATGCACATTCCTGTGCAACCGCACGAACATCGTTGCTTGATTATTCAAGTTTAAGTGGTTCGTCCCACGATGCTAGGCGAGTCTTCACAAAAAAATCGGGGAAACCCATAAAAATCATAGGAGGTGCATAATGAGCACATACGCAATTATCAAAACTGGCGGAAAACAAGTTAAAGTTGAAGTTGGTCAAGAAGTTTACGTTGAGAAATTGAACGTTGAAGCTGGTCAAGAAGTTACTTTTAACGAAGTTGTTCTTGTTGGTGGTGAAAACACTGTTGTCGGAACTCCACTTGTTGCTGGAGCTACTGTAGTTGGAACTGTTGAAAAACAAGGAAAACAAAAGAAAGTTGTTACTTACAAGTACAAACCTAAAAAAGGTAGCCACCGTAAACAAGGTCACCGTCAACCATATACAAAAGTTGTCATCAACGCAATCAACGCTTAATTTTAAGGAGAACACATGATACAAGCAGTCTTTGAGAGAGCCGAAGATGGCGAGCTGAGGAGTGCGGAAATTACTGGACACGCCGAGAGTGGCGAATACGGCTTAGATGTCGTGTGTGCATCGGTTTCTACGCTTGCCATTAACTTTATCAATTCAATTGAGAAATTTGCAGGCTATGAACCAATCCTAGAATTAAACGAAGATGAAGGTGGCTATCTGATGGTTGAAATTCCAAAAGATCTTCCTTCACACCAGAGAGAAATGACCCAGTTATTCTTTGAATCATTTTTCTTAGGTATGGCAAACTTATCGGAGAACTCTTCTGAGTTCGTCCAAACCAGAGTTATCACAGAAAACTAACACGGAGGAAAACATTATGTTAAAAATGACTCTTAACAACTTGCAACTTTTCGCCCACAAAAAAGGTGGAGGTTCTACATCAAACGGACGTGATTCACAAGCGAAACGTCTTGGAGCTAAAGCAGCTGACGGACAAACTGTAACAGGTGGATCAATCCTTTACCGTCAACGTGGTACACACATCTATCCAGGTGTAAACGTTGGACGTGGTGGAGACGATACTTTGTTCGCTAAAGTTGAAGGCGTAGTACGCTTTGAACGTAAAGGACGCGATAAAAAACAAGTTTCTGTTTACCCAATCGCTAAATAAAAAGGTTCAGTGAACCTTTTTATCCCGAGCCTTGAAATGTAAAGGCGAGGAAGCTAGAAGTAGCATTAAATAAGGCTTTCCGAGTTTTTCGGAGAGCCTGTTTTTTTGAAAAAACTGATTTTTTCTCAAAGTTATTAAGGAGCTAAAGTAATAGCTATTATTATTATAACTTTGTTGGGAATATCTATTCTATCTTCTAGAATATCGTCCAGAGGGTAATATCTTAAACAAAAAGGTTTTATAGGCTTATTTTACCATTGTTTGAAACCGTACAAGAAAGGTGAAAATAAGAAATCTCCGGTATAGAAACTATTATTAAGTTTAATAGTCTAAAGATTTTCGAGTATACCGCGTTATTGGATACTTATGGTGAGGTATTTTGGAAATATTAAAAAGTAGGAGTAGTTAATTTTCGTATTTTCAATGTTGTAGTTGTAAAAAACGAATATTTCAGATATAATTAAATTATTATTATAATCAAAAATAAATCGAGGTAGTCAAAGTGTTTAAGAACTTAAAACATATTAAAGATTGGAATTTTTATGAAAAAATATTCTCATTGATTGCAGATGCCATTATTACTGTATTTGCGATTAATTCTGATATCCCCTTGTTTCTAAAAAATATTGTTTGGATATTTATAATTGGATATTTTATACTTACATTATTAAGAATGATAAAAATATATAATACTCATACAAAAAATATATTTCATAGCGATAATGAAATAAAGAAATATATGAGAAATTGGGTTAATAATGACGGTCATACTGTAATTATTAGTCGTGATTTATCTTGGGTAAGCCTCCATGATGATACGTATAAAATTTTGCTAGATAAGGCCCAAAAACATGAATTAAGTATAATTTTGAAAAAGCATTCAGAATGTGCCTGTGAATTAAAAAAATATGGAGCGGAAATTTATGATTATAGTGATATAGATTATACTCCAGAAACTCGGTTTACTTTTATTCATTATGGCAGATCTAACCCAAGATTAGCCATTGGATATCAAGAAGGAGAAGTTCGAAAAATTAAAGAATTTGACAAAAGTGGTGCAATTGAATATTCTCTTGCTGAGGATTTATGCACTTTATTAAAGAAAGTTAGTAAAAAATGAAAGTATTACAACAAAAATTCAATAAGGATGTAGCAAACGAATGGGATAAAATTGCACTCTTAAGACAAAAACAAATTGAAAGTAAAAAGGATACGAGTTTTCATCAGATTTTACTCCCAAATATTTCTAAACAAATAGAGTTGATTGAAAACGCATCTCAAAAAAAGTTAATTGATTTAGGATGTGGTTCAGGATACTTAACAAATTATCTTTCGTTATCTGTAAAAGAAACAGTTGGTATAGATTTAAGTAAAAAAAATATTGAATTAGCAAAAAATAAGTACACTAAAAACGATTTAAATTTTTACAATTGTTCGATTGAGGATTTTAGTAAAGGCAAATATGAAATTGCTGTAGCTAATATGGTTTTAATGGATGTAGTAAATATTAATGAATGTATCAAAGCAATCAGTAATTTACTTACAAAGGGGGGGAATTTTATATTTTCTATAACTCACCCTTATTTTTGGCCTAAATATTGGAAATATGAAAATGAGAGTTGGTATAATTATTCACAAGAACTTATTATTGAAAGTGAGTTTAAAATAACAAACCAAACTACTTCGTATAAAACAACACATATTCATCGACCACTTAGTATGTATACTAAGTTGTTAAAGCGATTTAATTTTGAAATCGACAGTATTTTAGAAATTCCAAATGATGAAAAATCAAACTATCCAAGATTCTTAATAATAAATTGTAAAAAGAAATGATGCTAGGCAAAAAAGTACTTCTATATATTAAAAAATGAGCATTTCCATAGTTGGAGATGCTCATTTTCTTGTGTCATGGTTTGTAATTAAAATGAGAATAAAATACTTAAAAATTTAGGCATTATATAGAAATTATAACACAACTCAGTTAAGTTTGGAAGTAAATCTGGCTTACGATATTCCAATAACTCACGAATCGAGAATAATTAGTCTATTTGTGAACAGTATCCCTGGTCAAGTGTTAATGGGGAGAGACCTTACACTGCTAGCCTGTACTTTCATTCAATTACACTCATGAAGAGCTTACTTTTCGCTTATGGACGTTAAGTATTCTCTGGGTCTAAAATCGTCAAAATGAACTAAAAAGTAATTCCAATAAAATGTCTGAGACAGGATACATATATTATCTATAAAATAATTAATCAACTCCGTTCCAGTTAATAAGTCAATCGTCTTATAAAAAGTCCTTTATATATTTCACATTACTGATGCGCGAAAGTAGGCTGACTAAAGAAAATATGAGTAAGAGAGATATTGAGAAACATAGAACGACTTTGAATGAGAAAATCTCCTAAGTTTATGATACGGTGATTCAATAGGGAGTAAATCTATCTTTATTTAAAGCAAAGATGAACTTGATCCAGTTAGGAATAGGAATAATTATTTGAAAAAAGGAGATGACATTGGTTGAAATTGATTAAAGAATCTAGTATCTAAAACGTCCATTTTCAAGAACTACACAGTATTTCTTTAAGCTTGATAGTATTGAAGACTGAAATTACTATGTAATTTTAGTTGGAATCTAGTTGTTGTCCAGACTCCGGTGTAAATCATAATTATTCTAGCGTAGTTTGTGTTGGATTTCTACTGCTACTTTTTTCCTTTTTGGAAAACTTCTAAAATATGGTATAATGAAAAGATAAAGAAGTTGGGGGTAGAAGATGAACATTCAACAATTACGCTATGTTGTGGCTATTGCCAATAGCGGTACTTTCCGTGAAGCTGCTGAAAAGATGTATGTTAGTCAGCCGAGTCTGTCCATTTCTGTTCGTGATTTGGAAAAAGAGTTGGGCTTTAAGATTTTCCGTCGGACCAGCTCAGGGACTTTCTTGACTCGTCGTGGTATGGAATTCTATGAAAAAGCGCAAGAATTGGTTAAAGGATTTGATATTTTTCAAAATCAGTATGCTAATCCTGAAGAAGAGAAAGATGAATTTTCCATTGCTAGTCAGCACTATGACTTCTTGCCACCAACCATTACGGCCTTTTCAGAGCGCTATCCTGATTATAAAAATTTCCGTATTTTTGAGTCTACTACAGTTCAAATACTTGATGAAGTAGCTCAGGGGCACAGTGAGATTGGGATTATCTACCTCAACAATCAAAATAAAAAGGGGATCATGCAGCGGGTTGAAAAGCTAGGCCTGGAGGTCATTGAGTTGATTCCCTTTCATACCCACATTTATCTTCGTGAAGGGCATCCTTTAGCCCAGAAAGAGGAATTGGTCATGGAGGATTTAGCTGATCTACCAACGGTTCGTTTCACTCAAGAAAAAGACGAGTACCTTTATTATTCAGAGAACTTTGTCGATACCAGTGCTAGTTCACAGATGTTTAATGTGACAGACCGTGCTACTTTGAATGGTATTTTGGAGCGGACGGACGCCTATGCAACAGGATCTGGATTTTTAGATAGTGATAGTGTCAATGGTATCACAGTTATTCGTCTCAAGGATAATTTGGATAATCGCATGGTTTATGTTAAACGTGAGGAAGTGGAGCTCAGTCAAGCTGGGACCCTCTTTGTAGAAGTCATGCAAGAATATTTTAATCAGAAGAGGAAATCATGAAAAAAAGAGGAATAGTGGCAGTCATTGTACTGCTTTTGATTGGGCTGGATCAGTTGGTCAAATCCTATATCGTCCAGCAGATTCCACTGGGTGAAGTGCGCTCTTGGATTCCCAATTTCGTTAGCTTGACCTACCTGCAAAATCGAGGGGCAGCCTTTTCTATCTTACAAGATCAGCAGTTGTTATTCGCTGTCATTACTCTGGTTGTCGTGGTAGGTGCCGTTTGGTATTTACATAAACATATGGAGGACTCATTCTGGATGGTCTTGGGTTTGACTCTGATAATCGCGGGTGGTCTTGGAAACTTTATTGACAGGATCAGTCAGGGTTTTGTTGTGGATATGTTCCACCTTGACTTTATCAATTTTGCAATTTTCAATGTGGCAGATAGCTATTTGACGGTTGGAGTGATTATTTTGTTGGTTGCAATGCTAAAAGAGGAAATAAATGGAAATTAAAATTGAAACTGGTGGCCTGCGTTTGGATAAGGCTTTGTCGGATTTGACAGAATTATCACGCAGTCTCGCGAATGAACAAATCAAATCAGGACAGGTCTTGGTGAATGGCCAAGTCAAGAAAGCTAAATACACTGTCCAAGAGGGCGATGTCGTCACCTACCATGTGCCAGAGCCAGAGATCTTAGAGTATGTAGCTGAGAATCTTCCGCTAGAAATCATCTACCAAGATGAGGATGTGGCCGTCGTTAACAAGCCTCAGGGGATGGTTGTGCATCCGAGTGCTGGTCATACTAGTGGAACCCTAGTAAATGCCCTTATGTATCATATTAAGGACTTATCTGGTATCAATGGGGTTTTGCGTCCGGGAATTGTTCACCGTATTGATAAGGATACGTCAGGTCTTCTTATGATTGCTAAAAATGATGAGGCGCATCTAGCACTTGCTCAAGAACTCAAGGATAAAAAGTCTCTCCGCAAATATTGGGCGATTGTTCATGGAAATCTGCCCAATGATCGCGGTGTGATTGAAGCACCGATTGGCCGCAGTGAAAAAGATCGTAAGAAACAGGCTGTGACTGCCAAAGGTAAGCCTGCAGTGACCCGTTTTCACGTCTTGGAACGCTTTGGTGATTACAGCTTAGTGGAGTTGCAGCTGGAGACAGGTCGCACTCATCAGATTCGTGTCCATATGGCTTATATTGGCCATCCAGTCGCTGGGGATGAAGTTTATGGTCCACGTAAGACACTTAAGGGGCATGGACAGTTTCTCCATGCCAAGACGCTAGGATTTACTCATCCTAGAACAGGTGAGACCATGGAATTTACAGCAGATATCCCAGAGATTTTTAAGGAAACATTGGAGAGATTGAGAAAGTAAGAATGAAAAAGAAATTAACTAGTTTAGTACTTGCAGGCGCTTTTTTAGGTTTGTCATGGCACGGGAATGTTCAAGCTCAAGAAAGTTCAGGAAATAAAATCCACTTTATAAATGTTCAAGAAGGTGGAAGTGATGCGATCATTCTTGAAAGTAATGGACATTTTGCTATGGTGGATACAGGAGAAGATTATGATTTCCCTGATGGAAGTGATTCTCGTTATCCATGGAGAGAAGGAATTGAAACGTCTTATAAGCATGTTCTGACAGACCGTGTCTTTCGTCGTTTGAAGGAATTGGGTGTCCAAAAACTTGATTTTATTTTAGTGACCCATACCCACAGTGATCATATTGGAAATGTTGATGAATTACTGTCTACCTATCCAGTTGACCGAGTCTATCTTAAAAAATATAGTGATAATCGTATTACTAATTCTGAACGTTTATGGGATAATCTGTACGGTTATGATAAGGTTTTACAGACTGCCGCAGAAAAAGGTGTTTCAGTGATTCAAAACATCACACAAGGAGATGCTCATTTTCAGTTTGGGGACATGGATATTCAACTCTATAATTATGAAAATGAAACTGATTCATCAGGTGAATTAAAGAAAATTTGGGATGATAATTCCAATTCCTTGATTAGTGTAGTGAAAGTCAATGGAAAGAAAATTTACCTTGGGGGCGACTTAGACAATGTTCATGGAGCAGAAGACAAGTATGGTCCTCTCATTGGAAAAGTTGATTTGATGAAGTTTAATCATCACTATGATACTAATAAATCAAACACCAAGGATTTCATTAAAAATTTGAGTCCGAGTTTGATTGTTCAAACTTCAGATAGTCTACCTTGGAAAAATGGTGTTGATAGTGAGTATGTCAATTGGCTCAAAGAACGAGGAATTGAGAGAATTAATGCAGCCAGCAAAGACTATGATGCGACAGTTTTTGATATTCGAAAAGATGGGTTTGTCAATATTTCAACATCCTACAAGCATATCCCAAGTTTTCAAGCTGGTTGGCATAAGAGTGCATATGGGAATTGGTGGTATCAAGCGCCTGATTCTACAGGAGAGTATGCTGTCGGTTGGAATGAAATCGAAGGTGAATGGTATTACTTTAACCAAACGGGTATCTTGTTACAGAATCAATGGAAAAAATGGAACAATCGTTGGTTCTATTTGACAGACTCTGGTGCTTCTGCTAAAAATTGGAAGAAAATTGATGGAATCTGGTATTATTTCAACAAAGAAAATCAGATGGAAATTGGTTGGGTAAATACTGGAAGTCAGAACTATTATTTATCAAACGATGGCTCTATGAAGACAGGTTGGCTTCAATATAAGGGTCAATGGTATTACTTTGCTCAATCAGGAGAAATGAAAACGGGCTGGGTAAAAGATAAAGAAACCTGGTACTATATGGATTCTGCTGGTATCATGAAGACAGGTGAGATAGAAGTTGCTGGTAACCATTATTATCTAGAAGATTCAGGAGCTATGAAGCAAGGTTGGCTTAAAAAGGCAAATGCTTGGTATTTCTACAAGGAAGATGGTTCACGAGCTGTTGGTTGGATTAAAGACAAGGATAAATGGTACTTCTTGAAAGAAAATGGTCAATTACTTGTGAGCGGTAAGACACCAGAAGGCTATACTGTTGATTCAAGTGGTGCCTGGTTAGTGGATGTTCCGGTCGAGAAATCTACTTTAACTAGAGCTACAAGTAATTCAGAAATAAAAGAAGCCAAAGAAGTAGTGAAAAAAGATCTTGTAAATAAAGAAACGAGCCAACATGAAAGTGTTACTGGTTCTTCAACTAGTCAAGATTTGACTTCAGTAACTTCACAAAGCTCTGAAACGCGTGCAAACAAATCAGAATCAGAACAGTAGTAAAAAAGAAGGTTTTAGGGCCTTCTTTTTCCTATCAACTCTTTTCTATTTCCTGCCATTCATGTTATAATGGATAAATATGAAGAATCGGAGTGAGACTATGAAATACAAACGGATTGTCTTTAAGGTGGGGACTTCTTCTCTGACAAATGAGGATGGAAGTTTATCACGTAGTAAGGTAAAGGCTATTACCCAGCAGTTGGCTATGCTGCACGAGGCTGGTCATGAATTGATTTTGGTGTCGTCAGGTGCCATTGCTGCTGGTTTTGGAGCCTTAGGATTTAAAAAGCGTCCGACTAAGATTGCTGATAAACAGGCTTCAGCAGCGGTAGGGCAAGGGCTTTTGTTGGAAGAATACACGACCAATCTTCTCTTGCGCCAAATCGTTTCTGCACAAATCTTGCTGACCCAGGATGATTTTGTGGATAAGCGCCGTTATAAAAATGCCCATCAGGCTTTGTCAGTTCTACTTAGCCGTGGGGCAATTCCTATCATCAATGAGAATGACAGTGTCGTTATTGATGAGCTCAAGGTTGGGGACAATGATACTCTAAGTGCTCAGGTAGCAGCCATGGTCCAAGCAGACCTTTTGGTCCTCTTGACAGACGTAGACGGTCTTTATACTGGAAATCCTAATTCAGATCCAAGAGCCAAACGCTTGGAGCGAATCGAGACTATCAATCGTGAGATTATTGATATGGCCGGTGGTGCCGGTTCTTCAAATGGAACTGGGGGCATGCTCACAAAAATCAAAGCTGCTACCATTGCGACGGAATCAGGAGTTCCTGTTTATATCTGCTCATCTTTGAAGACGGATGCCATGATTGAAGCAGCGGAGAAGACCAAGGATGGTTCCTACTTTGTTGCGCAAGAGAAGGGACTTCGTACCCAGAAACAATGGCTGGCCTTCTATGCTCAGAGTCAAGGTTCTATTTGGGTTGATAAAGGGGCTGCAGAAGCTCTCTCTCTACATGGAAAGAGTCTCCTTTTATCTGGTGTTGTTGATGCAGAAGGAGCCTTTTCTTACGGTGATATTGTGACAGTATGTGACAAGGAAAGTGGAAAATCACTTGGAAAAGGACGCGTGCAATTTGGAGCATCTGCTTTGGAGGATATGTTGCGTTCTCAAAAAGCCAAGGGTGTCTTGATTCATCGTGACGACTGGATTTCCATTACTCCTGAAATCCAACTACTCTTTACAGAATTTTAGAGGTAAACTATGGTAAGTACACAAGAACAATTTGAACAGGTACAGGCTGTTAAAAAATCGATCAACACAGCTAGTGAAGAGGTGAAAAATCAAGCCTTGCTAGCCATGGCTGATCATTTATTAGCAGCTACTGAGGAGATTTTAGCGGCCAATGCCCTCGATATGGAAGCGGCTAAGGGGAAAATCTCAGATGTGATGCTGGATCGTCTTTATTTGGATGCAGGACGTATAGAAGCGATGGCAACTGGGATTCGTGAAGTGGTTGCTTTACCAGATCCAATCGGTGAAGTTTTAGAAACCAATCATCTTGAAAATGGCTTAGTGATCACCAAAAAACGTGTGGCTATGGGCGTTATCGGTATAATCTATGAAAGTCGTCCAAATGTGACGTCTGATGCGGCTGCTCTGGCTCTCAAGAGTGGAAATGCAGTTGTTCTTCGTAGTGGGAAGGATGCCTATCAAACAGCCCATGCCATTGTCACAGCTTTGAAGAAGGGTTTGGAGACGACTACTATTCACCCAGATGTGATTCAACTGGTGGAAGATACCAGCCGTGAAAGTAGCTATGCCATGATGAAGGCCAAGGGCTATCTAGACCTTCTTATTCCTCGTGGAGGGGCTGGTTTGATCAATGCAGTGGTTGAAAATGCTATTGTACCAGTCATTGAGACAGGGACTGGGATTGTCCATGTTTATGTCGATAAGGACGCAGATGAGGACAAGGGTCTGTCTATCATCAACAATGCCAAAACAAGTCGTCCTTCTGTCTGCAATGCCATGGAGGTTCTGCTGGTTCATGAAGACAAGGCAGCAAGCTTCCTTCCTCGCTTGGAGCAAGTGCTGGTTGCAGATCGAAAAGAATCTGGTCTGGAACCAATTCAATTCCGCTTAGATGAGAAAGCAAGTCAGTTTGTTTCAGGCCAAGCAGCTGAAGCACAAGACTTCGACACCGAGTTTTTAGACTATGTATTAGCTGTTAAGGTTGTGAGCAGTTTAGAAGAAGCTGTTGCCCATATTGAGGCTCACAGTACCCATCATTCGGATGCCATTGTGACGGAAAATGCTGAAGCTGCAGCTTACTTTACAGATCAAGTGGACTCTGCAGCGGTTTATGTCAATGCCTCAACTCGTTTCACCGATGGTGGCCAATTTGGTCTGGGTTGTGAAATGGGGATTTCAACTCAGAAATTGCACGCGCGTGGTCCAATGGGCTTGAAAGAGTTGACCAGTTACAAGTATGTGGTTGCTGGTGATGGGCAGATAAGGGAGTAAGAGATGAAGATTGGATTTATCGGTTTGGGGAATATGGGAGCTAGCTTGGCTAAGGCTGTTTTGAAGGCCAAGACGGGCGATGACCTTCTTCTTGCCAATCGTAGCCAAGCCAAGGTGGATGCTTTCATCGCCAACTTTGGTGGTCAGGCTTCCAGCAATGAAGAAATTTTTGCAGAAGCAGATGTGATTTTTCTAGGAGTAAAGCCAGCCCAGTTTTCTGAATTGCTTGCTCAATACCAGTCTATCCTTGAAAAAAGAGAAAGTCTTCTTTTGATTTCCATGGCAGCTGGATTGACTTTAGAAAAAATAGCAAGTCTTATCCCAAGTCAACACCGAATTATTCGTATGATGCCAAATACTCCTGCTTCTATCGGTCAAGGAGTGATTAGCTATGCCTTGTCTCCTAATTGCAGGGCTAAGGACAGTGAGCTCTTTTGTCAGCTTTTAACCAAGGCTGGTCTCTTGGTTGAACTAGGAGAAGGCTTAATCGACGCAGCGACAGGTCTTGCAGGCTGTGGACCGGCTTTTGTCTATCTCTTTATTGAGGCCTTGGCAGATGCAGGTGTTCAGACGGGATTGCCACGAGAAACGGCATTGAAAATGGCGGCTCAAACTGTGGTAGGAGCTGGGAAATTGGTCCTAGAAAGCCAAGAGCATCCTGGGGTCTTGAAAGACCAAGTTTGTAGCCCAGGAGGTTCGACTATCGCCGGTGTAGCGAGCCTAGAAGCGCATGCTTTTCGAGGAACAGTCATGGATGCAGTTGGTCAAGCCTACAAACGAACACAAGAATTAGGTAAATAAGAGGTGGCTTTGACTGCCTCTTTTATGGTGGTTGATACTCTTGGAAAATCTCTTCAAACCACGTCAGCTTCCATCTACAACCTCAAAACAGTGTTTTGAGCAACCTGCGGCTAGCTTCCTAGTTTGCTCTTTGATTTTCATTGAGTATGAAATGAGAAGACAAAAAGATTGTCACAAACCCCCATTTTTTTGATAGAATAGAAGTAGTAAAAAAGAAATGAGTTAGACATGTCAAAAGGATTTTTAGTCTCTCTTGAGGGACCAGAGGGAGCAGGCAAGACAAGTGTTTTAGAGGCTCTGCTACCAATTTTAGAGGAAAAAGGAGTAGAGGTGCTGACGACCCGTGAGCCAGGTGGAGTCTTGATTGGGGAGAAGATTCGTCAAGTGATTTTGGACCCAAGTCATACTCAGATGGATCCTAAAACAGAGCTCCTTCTCTATATCGCCAGTCGTAGACAGCACTTGGTGGAAAAAGTTCTTCCAGCACTTGAAGCTGGCAAGTTGGTCATTATGGACCGCTTCATCGATAGTTCCGTTGCCTATCAGGGATTTGGTCGTGGCTTGGATATTGACGCCATTGATTGGCTCAATCGGTTTGCGACAGATGGCCTTAAACCCGATTTGACACTCTATTTTGACATCGAGGTGGAAGAAGGACTGGCTCGCATTGCTGCTAATAGTGACCGCGAGGTCAATCGTTTGGACTTGGAAGGGTTGGACTTGCATAAAAAAGTCCGTCAAGGTTACCTTTCTCTTCTGGACAAAGAAGGAAATCGCATTGTCAAGATTGATGCGAGTCTTCCATTGGAGCAAGTTGTGGAAACAACCAAGGCTGTCTTGTTTGACAGAATGGGCTTGGTCAAATGAAACAAGATCAACTAAAGGCTTGGCAACCAGCCCAGTTTGACAGTTTTGTCCGTATCTTAGAACAAGACCAGCTCAATCATGCCTATCTCTTTTCAGGTTTCTTTGGAAGCTTGGAAATGGCGCAATTTTTAGCTAAGAGCCTCTTTTGTACAGATAAAGTAGGTGTTTTACCATGTGAGAAATGCCGAAACTGCAAGCTGATTGAACAGGGAGAGTTTCCCGATGTCACCTTGATTAAGCCAGTCAATCAGGTTATTAAGACAGAACGCATTCGGGAATTGGTGGGACAGTTTTCTCAAGCAGGGATTGAAAGCCAGCAACAGGTCTTTATTATCGAGCAAGCTGAGAAAATGCATCCTAACGCAGCCAATTCTCTGCTCAAGGTCATCGAAGAACCCCAGAGTGAGGTTTACATTTTCTTCTTGACTAGCGATGAGGAAAAGATGTTACCGACAATTCGAAGTCGGACTCAGATTTTCCACTTTACAAAGCAAGAAGAAAAGCTCATCTTGCTCTTAGAACAAATGGGACTGGTTAAGAAAAAAGCGACTCTTTTAGCCCAGTTTAGTCAATCGCGAGCTGAAGCAGAAAAGTTGGCCAATCAGGCAAGTTTTTGGACCTTGGTCGATGAAAGTGAACGCCTGCTGACTTGGTTAGTGGCTAAGAAAAAAGAAAGTTACCTACAGGTTGCTAAATTAGCGAACTTAGTAGATGACAAGGAAAAACAAGATCAGGTTTTACGGATTCTTGAAGTCCTCTGTGGGCAAGATATCCTACAAGCAAGAGTAAGAGTGATTCTACAAGATTTGCTAGAAGCTAGAAAAATGTGGCAAGCTAATGTCAGCTTTCAAAATGCCATGGAATATCTGGTCTTGAAAGAAATATGAACTCAAAAATGAACGATAAAGAAAGGAAAGGGCTGTTTTATGGACAAAAAAGAATTATTTGACGCGCTGGATGATTTTTCCCAACAGTTATTGGTAACCTTGGCCGATGTGGAAGCTATCAAGAAAAATCTAAAGAGCCTGGTAGAGGAAAATACAGCTCTTCGTTTGGAAAATAGTAAGTTGCGAGAACGCTTGGGTGAGGTGGAAGCAGACGCTCCCGTCAAGGCTAAGCATGTTCGTGAAAGTGTCCGTCGAATTTATAAAGATGGTTTTCACGTATGTAATGATTTTTATGGACAACGTCGAGAGCAGGACGAGGAATGTATGTTCTGTGACGAGTTGTTATACAGGGAGTAAGCATGCAGATCCAAAAAAGTTTTAAGGGGCAGTCTCCCTATGGCAAGCTGTATCTAGTGGCAACGCCGATTGGCAATCTAGACGATATGACCTTTCGAGCTATTCAGACCTTGAAAGAAGTGAACTGGGTTGCTGCTGAGGACACGCGCAATACAGGGCTTTTGCTCAAGCATTTTGACATTTCGACCAAGCAGATCAGTTTTCATGAGCACAATGCTAAGGAAAAGATTCCTGATTTGATTGGTTTCCTGAAAGCAGGACAAAGCATTGCACAGGTATCCGACGCGGGTCTGCCTAGCATCTCAGACCCTGGTCATGATTTGGTTAAGTCGGCGATTGAGGAAGAGATTGCAGTTGTCACAGTTCCGGGTGCCTCTGCAGGGATTTCTGCCTTGATTGCCAGTGGTTTAGCGCCACAGCCACATATCTTTTACGGCTTTTTACCCAGGAAATCAGGCCAGCAAAAGCAATTTTTCGACTCGAAAAAAGACTATCCTGAAACACAAATTTTCTATGAATCGCCCCATCGTGTGGCAGATACGTTGGAAAATATGCTAGAAGTCTACGGTGATCGCTCGGTCGTCTTGGTCAGGGAATTGACTAAAATCTATGAGGAATACCAAAGAGGAAAGATCTCTGAATTGCTGGAAAGCATCTCTGAAACGCCACTTAAGGGAGAATGCCTTCTCATCGTTGAAGGTGCCAGTCAGGATATGGAAGAAAAGGACGAGGAGGACTTGTTTTCAGAAATCCAAGCCCGCATCCAGCAAGGCATGAAGAAAAATCAAGCTATTAAGGAAGTCGCTAAGATTTACCAGTGGAATAAGAGTCAACTCTACGCTGCCTATCACGACTGGGAAGAAAATCAAGAAAATGACTAAACAGGGAAGTTTGCCTTCTTCCCTTTTTTTGTTATACTAGTAGAAGAAAAAATTAGAAAGATTTGTGGGAGTGAAAAAGTCCGGGGGACTTTTTCAGCCTGAGCCAGGAAATTCGAAAGCGAAGTAAGTCCTGTGGACTTTTTCAGCCTGAGCCAAGAAAGTCGAAAGCGAGTAAGTTCGGTTGGCTTTTTCAATGTGAAGCTTGTCTTTACACTCCCAAAGAGGTATTAGTGTCGTGTCTCAATCTTATATCAATGTTATCGGTGCTGGTTTGGCAGGTTCTGAAGCAGCCTATCAAATCGCAGAGCGTGGTATTCCAGTTAAACTTTATGAAATGCGTGGTGTCAAGTCGACACCTCAGCACAAAACAGACAATTTTGCTGAATTGGTTTGTTCCAATTCCTTGCGTGGGGATGCTTTGACAAACGCTGTAGGGCTTCTCAAGGAAGAAATGCGTCGCTTGGGTTCTGTTATCTTGGAATCTGCTGAAGCTACACGTGTTCCCGCAGGCGGAGCCCTTGCCGTGGACCGTGATGGTTTCTCCCAAATGGTGACCGAAAAAGTTGCCAACCATCCCTTGATTGAAGTGGTTCGTGATGAAATTACAGAATTGCCAACAGATGTTATTACAGTTGTTGCGACTGGTCCGTTGACCAGCGATGCTCTGGCTGAAAAGATTCATGCCCTTAATGACGGTGATGGTTTTTATTTCTACGACGCGGCAGCGCCTATTATCGACGTCAACACCATCGATATGAGCAAGGTCTATCTCAAATCACGTTATGATAAGGGAGAAGCTGCCTACCTAAATGCTCCAATGACCAAGCAAGAATTTATGGATTTCCATGAAGCTTTGGTCAATGCAGAAGAAGCTCCGCTTAATTCTTTCGAAAAAGAAAAGTACTTTGAAGGATGTATGCCTATCGAAGTTATGGCCAAACGTGGCATTAAAACTATGCTTTATGGTCCTATGAAACCAGTCGGTTTGGAGTATCCAGACGACTATACTGGACCTCGTGATGGCGAATTCAAAACACCTTATGCTGTGGTTCAACTTCGTCAGGACAATGCGGCTGGTAGCCTATACAATATCGTCGGTTTCCAAACCCATCTCAAATGGGGAGAACAAAAGCGCGTCTTCCAAATGATTCCAGGTCTTGAAAATGCGGAGTTTGTTCGTTATGGTGTTATGCACCGCAATTCTTACATGGATTCACCAAATCTTCTGGAGCAGACTTACCGTTCTAAGAAACAACCAAATCTCTTCTTTGCTGGTCAGATGACGGGTGTGGAAGGCTATGTTGAATCAGCAGCGTCAGGATTAGTTGCGGGAATTAATGCAGCTCGTCTTTTCAAGGGAGAAAGTCCAGCTATTTTCCCAGAGACGACAGCGATTGGCAGTCTGGCTCATTACATCACCCATGCGGACAGCAAACATTTCCAACCAATGAATGTCAATTTTGGAATTATCAAGGAGTTGGAAGGTGAGCGTATTCGTGATAAGAAGGCTCGTTATGAAAAAATTGCAGAGCGTGCTCTTACTGACTTAGAGAAATTTTTGACTGTCTAATTTTTTTGAAAGAATTGTTCATGACACTATAAAAATCTTAGAAATTGTGATAAAATAGGTAGGATAAAAGAAGGAGAGTGAAAATGGCGAATCCCAAGTATAAACGTATTTTAATCAAGTTATCAGGTGAAGCCCTTGCCGGTGAACGTGGCGTAGGGATTGATATCCAAACAGTTCAAACAATCGCAAAAGAGATTCAAGAAGTTCATAGCTTAGGTATCGAAATTGCCCTTGTTATTGGTGGAGGAAATCTCTGGCGTGGTGAACCTGCAGCAGAAGCAGGAATGGACCGAGTTCAGGCAGATTATACAGGAATGCTTGGGACTGTTATGAATGCTCTTGTGATGGCAGATTCATTGCAACAAGTTGGGGTTGATACGCGTGTGCAAACTGCCATTGCCATGCAACAAGTGGCAGAGCCTTATGTCCGTGGACGTGCCCTTCGTCACCTTGAAAAAGGCCGTATCGTTATCTTTGGTGCCGGAATTGGTTCACCTTACTTCTCAACAGATACCACAGCGGCTCTTCGTGCAGCTGAAATCGAAGCAGATGCTATCCTTATGGCTAAAAATGGTGTAGATGGTGTTTACAATGCCGATCCTAAGAAGGACAAGACAGCTGTTAAGTTTGAAGAATTGACCCACCGTGACGTTATCAATAAAGGTCTTCGTATCATGGACTCAACTGCTTCAACCCTCTCAATGGACAACGACATTGACTTGGTTGTCTTCAACATGAACCAACCAGGCAACATCAAACGTGTCGTATTTGGTGAAAATATCGGAACAACAGTTTCAAATAATATCGAAGAAAAGGAATAAGAAAGATTATGGTTAACGCAATTATTGAAAAAGCTAAAGAGAGAATGACCCAGTCTCACCAATCACTTGCTCGTGAATTTGGTGGTATCCGTGCCGGTCGTGCCAATGCAAGCTTGCTTGACCGTGTACATGTAGAATATTATGGAGTAGAAACTCCTCTTAACCAAATCGCTTCAATCACCATTCCAGAAGCACGTGTTTTGTTGGTAACACCATTTGACAAGTCTTCATTGAAAGACATCGAACGTGCCTTGAACGCTTCTGATCTTGGTATTACACCAGCTAACGACGGTTCTGTGATTCGCTTGGTTATCCCTGCTCTTACAGAAGAAACTCGTCGTGACCTTGCTAAAGAAGTGAAGAAGGTCGGCGAAAATGCTAAAGTAGCTGTTCGTAATATCCGTCGCGATGCTATGGACGAAGCTAAGAAACAAGAAAAAGCAAAAGAAATCACTGAAGACGAATTGAAGACTCTTGAAAAAGACATTCAAAAAGTAACAGACGATGCTGTTAAACACATCGACGACATGACTGCCAACAAAGAGAAAGAACTTTTGGAAGTCTAAAAATAAACAGAAAAACTCAGTTGGCATTGCTGGCTGAGTTTTATTCGAAAGAAGGAAATATGAATACAAATCTTGCAAGTTTTATCGTTGGACTGATCATCGATGAAAATGACCGTTTTTACTTTGTTCAAAAGGATGGTCAAACCTATGCTCTTGCTAAGGAAGAAGGTCAACATACAGTAGGGGACACGGTTAAAGGTTTTGCCTACGCGGATATGAAGCAAAAACTGCGCCTGACAACCATAGAAGTAACTGCCACTCAGGACCAATTTGGTTGGGGAACTGTAACGGAAGTTCGTAAAGACTTGGGTGTCTTTGTGGATACAGGCCTTCCTGACAAGGAAATCGTTGTGTCACTCGATATTCTCCCTGAGTTCAAGGAACTCTGGCCTAAGAAAGGCGACCAACTCTACATCCGTCTTGAAGTGGACAAGAAAGATCGTATCTGGGGCCTCTTGGCTTATCAAGAAGACTTCCAACGTCTGGCTCGTCCTGCTTACAACAACATGCAGAACCAAAACTGGCCAGCCATTGTATACCGTCTCAAGTTGTCAGGAACTTTTGTTTATCTGCCAGAAAATAACATGCTTGGTTTTATCCATCCTAGCGAGCGTTACGCAGAACCACGTTTGGGGCAAGTTTTAGATGCGCGTGTTATTGGCTTCCGTGAAGTGGACCGTACTCTGAATCTCTCTCTCAAACCACGTTCTTTTGAGATGTTGGAAAATGATGCCCAGATGATTTTGACCTACTTGGAAAGCAATGGTGGTTTCATGACCTTAAATGATAAGTCATCTCCAGACGACATCAAGGCAACCTTTGGTATCTCTAAAGGTCAGTTCAAGAAAGCACTCGGTGGCTTGATGAAGGCTGGTAAAATCAAACAAGACCAGTTTGGGACAGAGTTGATCTAGGGAGATATATGAGAAAATCATTTTACACTTGGCTCATGACCGAGCGCAATCCTAAAAGTAACATTCCCAAGGCTATCTTGGCAGACCTAGCATTTGAAGAATCAGCCTTTCCAAAACACACAGATGATTTTGATGAGGTGAGTCGCTTTTTGGAGGAGCATGCCAGCTTCTCTTTTAACCTAGGAGACTTTGACGCTATCTGGCAAGAATACTTAGAACACTAGCATGATTCACTGGGTTTGGGCTAGTAATTTCTCCATCCCTTTGCTATAATAAAAAGAAATAAAAGGATTAGAGAGGTTCTTTATTTGAAGGAACATTCAATTGACATTCAACTGAGTCATCCAGATGACCTGTTTCATCTTTTTGGTTCCAATGAACGCCATCTTCGTTTGATGGAAGAAGAGCTTGATGTGGTGATTCATGCCCGTACGGAGATTGTGCAGGTTTTGGGCGAAGAGACTGCCTGCGAGGAAGCTCGTCAGGTTATTCAAGCTCTCATGGTCTTGGTAAACCGTGGGATGACCATTGGTACGCCAGATGTAGTGACTGCGATTAGCATGGTCAAAAACGATGAAATTGACAAGTTTGTCGCCCTTTATGAAGAAGAAATCATTAAAGATAATACAGGGAAGCCTATTCGTGTCAAAACCTTGGGTCAAAAACTGTATGTTGACAGTGTTAAACAGCATGATGTAACCTTTGGAATTGGGCCTGCAGGGACAGGGAAGACTTTTCTTGCAGTGACCTTGGCAGTGACTGCCCTTAAACGTGGGCAGGTCAAGCGGATTATCCTGACACGTCCAGCGGTGGAAGCAGGAGAGAGTCTAGGTTTTCTTCCGGGTGATCTCAAGGAGAAGGTGGATCCTTACCTTCGACCTGTTTATGATGCCTTGTATCAGATTCTGGGAAAAGACCAAACAACTCGTCTCATGGAGCGTGAAATTATCGAGATTGCGCCCCTTGCCTATATGCGTGGACGGACCTTGGATGATGCCTTTGTCATTCTCGATGAGGCACAAAATACAACCATTATGCAGATGAAGATGTTTTTGACGCGTTTAGGCTTTAATTCTAAGATGATTGTCAATGGAGATATCAGTCAGATTGACCTGCCACGCAATGTCAAGTCTGGTCTGATTGATGCTCAGGAGAAACTCAAGAACATTCACCAAATCGACTTTGTTCACTTTTCAGCCAAGGATGTGGTTCGCCATCCTGTTGTTGCTCAGATTATCAGAGCTTATGAACCAGTACCAGTTAAAAATGAAGAGAGTGAATAATTAGATCCTCAACATCTGTCTGAAGGATAGTTTTTTGTACTTAAAGTTATCTCAATACAATGTTTCATTCAATATCCTTGTATTAGATTAGAAAGGTTTCAAGTGGTGGAATCCTATGGAATCAATCTTTTTAAAACTAGCTCAGTATCCGATAGTGGAGACAGAGCGTTTATTGCTTAGACCTGTAACCTTGGATGATTCGGAAGCAATGTTTGACTATGCCTCGGACAAGGATAATACACGTTACACTTTTCTAACCAATCAAAATTTAGAAGAAACCAAAAATAATATTGCTCAGTTTTATCTTGCCAATCCATTAGGGCGTTGGGGAATAGAACTAAAAAGCAATGGCAAATTTATTGGAACCATTGACTTGCACAAGATTGATCCTGTTCTTAAGAAGGCAGCTATTGGCTACATTATCAATAAAAAGTATTGGAATCAAGGATTAACGACAGAAGCCAATCGTGCTGTGATTGAGCTAGCTTTTGAGAAGATAGGGATGAATAAGTTGACCGCTCTTCATGATAAGGATAATCCCGCATCTGGAAAGGTCATGGAGAAATCAGGCATGCGTTTTTCACATGCAGAACCATATGCTTGTATGGACCAGCATGAAGAAGGCCGAATCGTGACAAGAGTTCACTATGTCTTGACCAAGGAAGACTATTTTGCAAATAAATAAGCAGTTGAAAAGAAATTTTCGACTGTTTTTTCTTCCTCTTACGAATAATCTAAGAGAGGAGAAAATATGGAAGCAATTATCGAGAAAATCAAAGAGTATAAAATCATTGTCATCTGTACTGGTCTGGGGTTACTTGTCGGAGGATTTTTCCTGCTAAAGCCAGCTCCACAAACACCTATAAAGGAAACGAATTTACAGGCAGAAGTCGCAGCTATTTCCAAGGATTCGGTGTCCGAAAAGGAAGTGAAGAAGGAAAAAAATGCAGAACCCCTTGAACAAGATCTAATCACAGTAGATGTGAAGGGTGCTGTTAAAGCGCCAGGAATTTATGATTTGCCAGTAGGGAGTCGGGTCAATGACGCCGTTCAGAAAGCAGGTGGTTTGACAGAGCAAGCAGACAGCAAGTCGCTCAATCTAGCTCAGAAAGTCAGTGATGAGGCTCTGGTTTACGTTCCAACTAAGGGAGAAGAAGTAGCTAGTCAACAGACTACTTCGGGGACAGCTTCTTCGACGAGCAAGGAAAAAAAGGTCAATCTCAACAAGGCCAGTCTGGAAGAACTCAAGCAGGTCAAGGGACTGGGAGGAAAACGAGCTCAGGACATTATCGATCATCGTGAGGCAAATGGGAAATTTAAGTCGGTTGATGAACTCAAGAAAGTCTCTGGAATTGGTGCCAAGACCATAGAAAAGCTAAAAGACTATGTTACAGTGGATTAAAAACATCCCTATTCCCCTCATTTACCTGAGTTTTCTGTTACTATGGCTTTACTATGCCATTTTTTAAGCGTCCTATCTTGCTTTGTTGGGCTTTATTTTTTTGCTAGTCTGTCTCTTTGTACAATTTCCTTGGAAATCTGCAGGCAAAGTTCTAGTGCTTTGCGGAATCTTTGGCTTCTGGTTTCTGTTTCAAAATTGGCAACAGAGTCAAGCGAGTCAAAATTTGGCGGATTCTGTTGAAAGGTTACGGATTTTGCCTGACACTATTAAGGTCAATGGTGACAGCCTATCCTTTCGTGGCAAGTCTGATGGGCGCACTTTTCAAGTCTATTATAAACTCCAGTCCGAGGAGGAGAAAGAAGCCTTTCAAGATTTAACAGCCCTTCATGAGATAGGACTAGAAGGAAAGCTTTCGGAGCCAGAAGGGCAGAGAAATTTTGGTGGCTTTGACTACCAAGCTTATCTGAAGACTCAGGGAATTTACCAGACTCTCAATATCAAAAAAATCCAGTCATTTCAAAAGGTTGGCAGTTGGGATATAGGTGAAAACCTGTCCAGTTTACGTCGAAAGGCTGTAGTTTGGATTAAGGCGCATTTTCCAGATCCTATGCGCAATTACATGACGGGGCTTATATTAGGACATCTGGATACAGACTTTGAGGAGATGAATGAGCTTTATTCTAGTCTAGGAATTATCCACCTATTTGCCTTGTCGGGCATGCAGGTAGGATTTTTCATGGATGGCTTTAAGAAACTACTCTTGCGATTGGGCTTGACCCAAGAAAAGTTGAAATGGCTGACCTATCCCTTTTCTCTTATCTATGCAGGGCTGACAGGATTTTCAGCTTCGGTCATTCGCAGTCTCTTGCAAAAGTTACTGGCTCAACATGGTGTTAAGGGCTTGGACAATTTTTCCCTGACGGTGCTTGTCCTCTTTATCATCATGCCTAACTTTTTCCTGACTGCAGGAGGAGTATTGTCCTGCGCTTATGCTTTTATCTTGACTATGACCAGCAAAGAAGGGGAGGGACTCAAGGCTGTTGCCAGAGAAAGTCTAGTCATCTCCTTGGGCATCTTGCCCATTCTATCCTTCTATTTTGCAGAATTTCAACCTTGGTCCATCCTTTTGACCTTTGTCTTTTCCTTTCTATTTGACTTGGTCTTCTTACCGCTCTTGTCTATCTTATTTGCCCTTTCCTTTCTCTATCCAGTCATTCAGCTGAATTTTATCTTTGAATGGTTGGAGGGCATTATTCGCTTGGTCTCGCAGGTGGCAAGTAGGCCGCTTGTCTTTGGACAACCCAATGCATGGCTTTTAATTTTATTGTTAATTTCCTTGGCTTTAATTTATGATTTGAGGAAAAACATTAAAAGGCTAACAGTATTGAGCTTATTGATTACAGGTCTCTTTTTCCTAACCAAGTATCCACTGGAAAATGAAATCACTATGCTGGATGTGGGGCAAGGCGAAAGTATTTTCCTACGGGATGTAACTGGTAAGACCATTCTCATAGATGTAGGTGGCAAGGCAGAATCTGATAAGAAAATCGAAAAATGGCAAGAAAAGACGACGACCAGCAATGCCCAGCGAACCTTGATTCCCTACCTCAAAAGTAGAGGAGTGGCCAAGATTGATCAGCTAATTTTGACCAATACAGATAAGGAGCATGTTGGAGATTTGTTGGAGGTGACCAAGGCTTTCCATGTAGGCGAAATTTTAGTGTCCAAAGGCAGTTTGAAACAGAAGGAATTTGTAGCAGAACTACAAGCGACTCAAATCAAAGTACGCAGTGTGACAGAAGGTGAGAATTTACCCATTTTTGGAAGTCAGCTAGAAGTCCTATCTCCAAGGAAAATTGGAGATGGAGGTCATGAAGATTCACTGGTTCTGTATGGGAAACTCTTGGATAAGCACTTTCTCTTCACAGGAAATTTGGAGGAGAAAGGAGAGAAGGACATGCTGAAGCAATATCCTGACTTAGAGGTGAATGTGTTGAAAGCTGGCCAACATGGTTCTAAAAATTCATCAAGTTCAGCCTTTCTAGAAAAACTCAAACCAGAGATGACTCTCATTTCAGTTGGAAAGAATAATCGAACGAAACTCCCTCATCAGGAAACCTTGACCCGACTGGAAGGTATCAATAGCAAAGTATATCGAACTGACCAGTATGGAGCTATACGCTTTAAAGGGTGGAGAAGTTGGAAAATCGAAACGGTTGGTTAATGAGCAGAAACTTTTCAAAAAAATAACTTTTTATCTTGACAAGGGCTAGAAAACTTGGTATCATATAAAAGTTGAGAAAAGCAGAAGTGAGAGCTTCTCGCCTTGTGACATTAAGTTGCCTGGCCCTACGGATGAAAAGTTTCTAAGAAACGCTATCATAACGTGCGGGCTTGTATATTTACGAGTCCGCTATTGTTTTTCTCTAATAAAACAAAAGAGGTGAAAACCATAGCAAAGCAAGACTTATTCATCAATGATGAGATTCGTGTACGTGAAGTTCGCTTGATTGGTCTTGAAGGAGAACAGCTAGGCATCAAGCCACTCAGTGAAGCGCAAGCTTTGGCTGATAACGCTAATGTTGACCTAGTCTTGATTCAACCCCAAGCCAAACCGCCTGTTGCAAAAATTATGGACTATGGTAAGTTCAAATTTGAGTACCAGAAGAAGCAAAAAGAACAACGCAAAAAACAAAGTGTTGTTACTGTGAAAGAAGTTCGTCTAAGTCCAACTATTGACAAGGGTGACTTTGATACAAAACTTCGCAATGCACGCAAATTCCTTGAAAAAGGAAATAAAGTTAAGGTATCTATTCGCTTTAAGGGTCGTATGATTACCCATAAAGAGATTGGTGCAAAAGTTTTAGCCGAGTTTGCTGAAGCAACTCAAGATATTGCAATCATCGAACAACGTGCTAAAATGGATGGACGTCAAATGTTCATGCAATTGGCGCCAGCGACTGACAAAAAATAATTGTCAGAAAGTTAAATAAAGGAGAAAAAATCATGCCAAAACAAAAAACACACCGCGCATCAGCTAAACGTTTCAAACGTACAGGTTCTGGTGGACTTAAACGTTTCCGTGCTTACACTTCTCACCGTTTCCACGGAAAAACTAAGAAACAACGTCGTCATCTTCGTAAAGCATCTATGGTTCATTCAGGAGATTACAAACGTATCAAAGCAATGCTTACTCGCTTGAAATAATAGCTTGACTGTAAGTAAACAATTCTAGGAAATATTTGGAGGAAATAAAACATGGCACGTGTTAAAGGTGGCGTTGTATCACGCAAACGTCGTAAACGTATTCTTAAATTAGCAAAAGGTTACTATGGAGCTAAACACATCTTGTTCCGTACTGCAAAAGAACAAGTAATGAACTCTTACTACTATGCATACCGTGACCGTCGTCAGAAAAAACGTGACTTCCGCAAATTGTGGATCACTCGTATCAACGCGGCAGCTCGTATGAACGGACTTTCATACTCACAATTGATGCATGGTTTGAAATTGGCTGAGATCGAAGTTAACCGTAAAATGCTTGCTGACTTGGCTGTTAACGATGCAGCAGCTTTCACAGCTCTTGCAGATGCAGCTAAAGCAAAACTTGGTAAATAATAACTGATGAGACTGGAACAGGATTGTCCCAGTCTTTTTAGAAATAAAGGAGAAAAATATGGCTTCAAAAATGCTACACACTTGCTTGCGAGTAGAAAATCTTGAAAAATCAATCGCATTTTATCAAGATGCTTTTGGTTTTAAAGAATTGCGTCGCAGAGATTTTCCAGATCATGCCTTCACGATTGTCTACCTAGGACTTGAAGGTGACGACTATGAGTTGGAGTTGACTTATAACTACGATCACGGTCCTTATGTGGTTGGAGATGGGTTTGCCCATATCGCCCTCAGTACACCTGATCTTGAAGCTCTTCATCAAGAGCACAGTGCAAAAGGTTATGAAGTGACTGAGCCAAGTGGTCTACCAGGAACTGTACCAAACTATTACTTTGTCAAAGACCCTGATGGATACAAGGTCGAAGTCATTCGTGAAAAATAATTTCGTGAAGTCAAGTGGAATGTTCGTTTTCTACTTGACTTTTTTTGGTTGAAAGAGTATACTAGTAAAAATTTAACCTTTAAGGGGAGTCCAGAGAGACTCACAAGGTGTCAGATAAAAGAATAGTACAATTTTCTAGAGGGGACTTTTTGAGTGTGCTCTCTTGTGTTGTACGATTTTAACTGAGGCCTTGCACTAGCAAGGTCTTTTCTTTGTCTGGTCCCCTTAAAATTTAAGGAGGAAAAGTCATGAATCCCACATGTAAGAAACGCTTGGGTGCCATTCGATTGGAAACCATGAAGGTGGTTGCACAAGAGGAAATCGCGCCAGCAATTTTTGAATTAGTCCTAGAAGGGGAAATGGTTGAAGCTATGAGAGCAGGCCAATTTCTTCATCTACGTGTGCCTGATGATGCCCATCTCTTGCGCCGTCCTATTTCAATTTCGTCTATTGATAAGGTAAACAAGCAGTGTCACCTCATTTATCGGATTGAGGGAGCTGGGACTGCTATTTTTTCAACCTTAAGTCAGGGAGATACTCTTGATGTGATGGGACCTCAGGGGAATGGTTTTGACTTGTCTGACCTAGGCAGTCAGAGCCAAGTTCTCCTTGTTGGTGGGGGGATTGGTGTTCCGCCCTTGCTTGAGGTGGCTAAGGAATTGCATGCGCTTGGGGTGAAAGTAGTGACAGTTCTCGGTTTTGCCAACAAGGATGCTGTTATTTTAGAGACGGAATTAGCTCAATATGGTCAAGTCTTTGTAACGACAGATGATGGTTCTTATGGTATCAAGGGAAATGTTTCCGTTGTTATCAAGGATTTAGATAGTCAGTTTGATGCTGTTTACTCATGTGGGGCACCTGGAATGATGAAGTATATCAATCAAACCTTTTATGACCATCCAAGGGCCTATTTGTCTCTGGAATCTCGTATGGCTTGTGGGATGGGGGCCTGCTATGCCTGTGTCCTAAAAGTGCCAGAAAGCGAGACGGTCAGCCAACGCGTCTGTGAAGATGGCCCTGTTTTCCGTACAGGAACAGTTGTATTATAAGGAGAAAATCATGACTACAAATCGTTTACAAGTTTCTCTACCTGGCTTGGATTTGAAAAATCCCATCATTCCAGCATCAGGCTGTTTTGGTTTTGGCCAAGAGTATGCCAAGTACTATGATTTAGACCTTTTGGGCTCCATTATGATTAAGGCGACGACCCTTGAACCTCGTTTTGGCAATCCTACTCCAAGGGTGGCAGAGACGCCTGCAGGTATGCTCAATGCAATCGGTTTGCAAAATCCTGGTTTGGAAGTTGTTTTGGCTGAAAAATTACCTTGGCTAGAAAGAGAGTATCCAAATCTTCCTATTATCGCCAATGTAGCTGGTTTTTCAAAACAAGAGTATGCAGTTGTTTCTAGTGGTATTTCCAAGGCAGCTAATGTAAAGGCTATTGAGCTCAATATTTCTTGCCCTAACGTAGATCACTGTAATCATGGACTCTTGATTGGTCAAGACCCTGATCTGGCTTATGATGTGGTGAAAGCAGCTGTGGAAGCCTCTGATGTACCAGTTTATGTCAAACTAACTCCTAGTGTGACCGATATCGTTACTGTCGCAAAGGCAGTAGAGGATGCAGGAGCAAGTGGCTTAACCATGATCAATACTCTGGTTGGAATGCGTTTTGACCTCAAAACCAGAAAACCAATCTTGGCCAATGGAACAGGTGGAATGTCTGGTCCAGCAGTCTTTCCAGTAGCCCTCAAACTCATCCGACAAGTTGCCCAAACAACAGACCTGCCTATCATTGGAATGGGGGGAGTGGATTCAGCAGAAGCTGCCCTAGAAATGTATCTGGCTGGTGCCTCTGCTATCGGAGTTGGAACAGCCAACTTTACCAATCCTTATGCCTGTCCTGATATTATTGAAAATCTGCCCAAAGTCATGGACAAATACGGCATTAGTAGTCTAGAAAATCTACGCAAGGAAGTAAAAGAGTCTCTGAAGTAAACTGCAATCAATCTGTTCTTGATTTTTTTAATGATTAGTAAGTAAACAAGTTAAAAATCCTGATTTCAAGTAAAATCAGGATTTTTTCATGGATGCAATTTTTTCTGGATCTGGTGTGACACGGAGGGTCTTTTGTCCTGTGTAAGTGACAAAGCCAGGTTTTCCACCGGTTGGTTTATTGAGTTTTTTGACTTCAATCATATCTACCTGAACCAGATTTGACAGGCGACCTTGAGAGAAATAGGCGGCCAGCTCTGCTGCGTCTGTCTTGACTTCATCAGATGGGTCAAGATTGCCTGAGATGACAACATGGCTTCCAGGAATGTCTTTGGCATGGAACCAAAGTTCCTCCTTGCGGGCCATTTTAAAGGTTAGTTCCTCATTTTGCAGGTTATTGCGGCCAACATAGATGATGGTTTTGCCATCGCTCGCCAGATACTGTTCTGGTTTTTTTCGTTTCTGGATTTTTTCTCGCTGTCTTCTACGGATAAAGCCAGTTTGAATCAATTCTTCACGAATTTCAGCGATTTCTTCCAGTCCAGCTTGGTTGAGGACAGTTTCGACACTTTCCAGATAGAGAATGGTTGCCTTTGTTTCTTCAATCAGATCAGTCAAGTATTTGACAGCTTCTTTGAGTTTCTGGTAACGTTTAAAATAGCGTTGGGCATTCTGGTTGGGAGTCAGGGCCTTATCAAGCGCAATGGTGATAGGTTGATTAGTGTAGTAATTGTCTAGGATAACCTGGTCTTGGTCGTTAGGCACTTGGTGGAGGAAGGTTGTCAGCAATTCTCCTTTTTGGCGAAATTCTTCAGCATTGTCTGTCGCTAGTAACTCTTTTTCTTGTTTTTTTAGCTTATGTCGATTTTTTTGAAGTTCATTTTCAACACGACGAATGAGTTCACTGGCTTGCTGTTTGACGCGGTCGCGTTCAGCCTTATCCTTATAGTAGGTGTCCAATAAATCAGAAAGACTGGCAAAAGGCTCTCCCATCTGATTTGCAAAAGGAACTGGACTGAAGGAAGTCTCAGTCAAGCATGGTTTGGTTTCTTGATTGAAAAAATTTCGGAAAGTAGATAGTTTATCAGTAATCAGAATGCTTTCCAATTCATTTGCCGTATCGCGTCCCAGACCTTGAAAGAGGTTTTGAAGATTTTTAGCTGTCGTTTCCTGTGTTTGTAGGATTTCAAAGAGCTTTTCATCCTTGATGGTGAAAGGATTGAGAGATTCCGTACTTGGCGGAGCGATATAGGTCGATCCAGGAAGCAAGGTGCGGTAACTATTTTGTGAAAAGCCGACGTGTTTAATAACTTCGAGAATTTTATGACTACTTTTATCAACCAGTAGAATGTTACTGTGTTTACCCATGATTTCGATAATCAAGGTAGCCTGGATATGGTCTCCAATCTCGTTTTTATTGGAAACTGTAATTTCCACAATTCGGTCATTTTCCACTTGCTCAATCGACTCAATCAGGGCACCCTGCAAATACTTTCTCAAAACCATGATAAAGGTAGAAGGTTGGGCTGGATTTTCAAAAGTCGTCTGGGTCAGCTGAATGCGTCCAAAAACAGGATGGGCAGAGAGGAGCAGGCGATGGCTTTGGCGATTGCTACGGATTTGCAAGACCAACTCTTGTTCAAAAGGTTGATTGATTTTCTGAATGCGACCGTTCACTAACTCTCTTCGCAATTCCTCAACCATGTGGTGTAAAAAAAATCCGTCAAATGACATCGTTCTCTCCTTGTGATTGTATTCCATAGTATTATATCAAAAAGGTAGAATAAAATCATGGAAATGTGGTATAATAAAGCCAAGTAAAGAGAAACGAGAAGCACATGTATATTGAAATGGTAGATGAAACTGGTCAAGTTTCAAAAGAAATGTTGCAACAAACCCAAGAAATTTTGGAATTTGCAGCCCAAAAATTAGGCAAAGAAGACAAGGAGATGGCAGTCACCTTTGTGACCAATGAGCGTAGTCATGAACTCAATCTGGAGTACCGTGACACGGACCGTCCGACAGATGTTATCAGCCTTGAATATAAACCAGAGTTGGAAATTGCCTTTGACGAAGAGGATTTACTTGAAAATCCAGAATTGACAGAGATGATGTCTGAGTTTGATGCCTATATTGGGGAACTCTTCATCTCTATCGATAAGGCTCATGAGCAGGCCGAGGAATATGGCCACAGCTTTGAGCGTGAGATGGGCTTCTTGGCAGTGCACGGCTTTTTACATATTAACGGCTATGATCACTACACTCCGGAAGAAGAAGCGGAGATGTTCGGTTTACAAGAAGAAATTTTGACAGCCTATGGACTCACAAGACAATAAACGAAAATGGAAAAATCGTGACCTGATATCCAGTTTAGAATTTGCTCTCACAGGGATATTTACTGCTATCAAGGAAGAACGTAATATGCGAAAACATGCAGTGACGGCTCTAGTGGTCATCTTCGCAGGTTTTGTTTTTCAGGTGTCACGAATCGAATGGCTCTTTCTCCTATTGAGTATTTTCTTGGTAGTAGCCTTTGAAATTATCAATTCTGCTATCGAAAATGTGGTGGATTTAGCCAGTCACTATCACTTTTCCATGCTGGCTAAAAATGCCAAGGATATGGCGGCTGGCGCGGTATTAGTGGTCTCTCTTTTCGCAGCCTTAACAGGCGCATTGATTTTTCTCCCACGAATCTGGGATTTATTATTTTAAACAGTAAGAGGAAATTATGACTTTTAAATCAGGCTTTGTAGCCATTTTAGGACGTCCCAATGTTGGGAAGTCAACCTTTTTAAATCACGTTATGGGGCAAAAGATTGCAATTATGAGTGACAAGGCGCAGACAACGCGCAACAAAATCATGGGAATTTACACGACCGATAAGGAGCAAATCGTCTTTATCGACACGCCAGGGATTCACAAGCCTAAAACAGCTCTAGGAGATTTCATGGTCGAATCTGCCTATAGTACCCTTCGTGAAGTGGATACTGTTCTTTTTATGGTGCCCGCTGATGAAGCACGTGGTAAGGGAGACGACATGATTATCGAGCGTCTCAAGGCAGCCAAGGTTCCTGTTATTCTAGTGGTGAACAAGATTGATAAGGTTCACCCAGACCAGCTTTTGTCTCAGATTGATGATTTCCGTAATCAAATGGACTTCAAGGAAATTGTTCCTATCTCAGCCCTTCAGGGCAATAACGTGTCTCGTCTAGTTGATATTTTGAGTGAAAATCTGGACGAAGGTTTCCAATATTTCCCGTCTGATCAAATCACAGACCATCCAGAACGTTTCTTGGTTTCAGAAATGGTTCGCGAGAAAGTCTTGCACCTAACTCGTGAAGAGATTCCTCACTCAGTTGCTGTAGTGGTTGATTCTATGAAACGAGATGAAGAGACAGACAAGGTCCACATCCGTGCAACCATCATGGTCGAGCGCGATAGTCAGAAAGGGATCATCATCGGTAAAGGTGGCGCTATGCTTAAGAAAATTGGTAGTATGGCCCGTCGTGATATTGAACTCATGCTAGGAGACAAGGTTTTCCTAGAAACATGGGTCAAGGTCAAGAAAAACTGGCGCGATAAAAAACTAGATTTGGCTGACTTTGGCTATAATGAAAAAGAATATTAAGTAGAGGTGGGCTCATGCCTGCTTCTTGTTTTTACAGAAGGAGGACTTATGCCTGAATTACCAGAGGTTGAAACGGTTCGTCGTGGCTTAGAAAAATTGATTTTGGGAAAGAAGATTTCGAGTATAGAAATTCGCTATCCCAAGATGATTAAAACGGATTTGGACTAATTTCAAAAGGAAGTGCCTGGTCAAGTTGTTGAGTCAATGGGACGGCGTGGAAAATACTTGCTTTTTTACTTGACAGACAAGGTCTTGATTTCCCATTTGCGTATGGAGGGCAAGTATTTTTATTATCCGGACCAGGTTCCTGAACGCAAGCATGCCCATGTTTTCTTCCAGTTTGAAGATGGGGGCACGCTTGTTTATGAGGATGTACGCAAGTTTGGTACTATGGAACTCTTGACTCCTGACCTTTTAGACGCCTACTTTATTTCTAAAAAATTAGGTCCTGAACCAAGCGAACAAGACTTTGATGTGCAGGTCTTTCAAGCTGCCCTAGCTAAGTCCAAAAAGCCTATCAAATCCCACCTCCTAGACCAGACCTTGGTAGCTGGCCTTGGCAATATCTATGTGGATGAGGTTCTATGGCGAGCTCAGGTTCATCCAGCTAGACCTTCCCAGACTTTGACTGCAGCTGAAGCGTCAGCCATTCATGACCAGACCATTGCTGTATTGGGCCAGGCTGTTGAAAAAGGTGGTTCCACCATTCGGACCTATACCAATGCCTTTGGGGAAGATGGAACCATGCAGGATTTTCATCAAGTCTATGACAAGGCTGGTCAAGAATGTTCACGTTGTGGTACCATCATTGAGAAAATCCAACTAGGTGGACGAGGAACTCACTTTTGTCCAAACTGTCAAAGGAGGGGCTGATGGGAAAAATCATTGGAATCACTGGGGGAATTGCCTCTGGTAAGTCAACTGTGACAAATTTTCTAAGAAAGCAAGGTTTTCAAGTAGTGGATGCCGACGCAGTCGTCCACCAACTACAGAAACCTGGTGGTCGTCTGTTTGAGGCTCTAGTCAAGCACTTTGGGCAAGAAATCATCCTTGAAAACGGAGAACTTAATCGCCCTATCCTAGCTAGTCTTATCTTTTCAAATCCTGAAGAACGGGAATGGTCTAGGATAACTCAAGGGGAGATTATTCGTGAGGAGCTAGCTACGTTGAGAGACCAGTTGGCTCAGACAGAAGAGATTTTCTTCATGGATATTCCCCTACTTTTTGAGCAGGCCTACAGCGCTTGGTTTGATGAGACTTGGTTGGTCTATGTGGATAGAGATGTCCAAGTAGAACGTCTAATGAAAAGAGACCACTTGTCCAAAGATGAAGCTGAGTCTCGTCTGGCAGCCCAGTGGCCTTTAGAGAAAAAGAAAGATTTGGCCAGCCATGTTTTAAACAACAATGGAAATCAGGACCAGCTTCTTACTCAGGTGTTCTCCCTGCTTGAGGGAGGTAGGCAAGATGAAAGAGATTAACTGGAAGGATAATCTGCGCATTGCCTGGTTTGGTAATTTTCTGACTGGAGCCAGTATTTCTTTGGTTGTGCCTTTTATGCCCATCTTTGTGGAAAATCTAGGTGTAGGGAGTGAGCAAGTCGCTTTTTATGCAGGTTTAGCTATTTCTGTCTCTGCCATTTCTGCAGCACTTTTCTCTCCTATCTGGGGCATTCTTGCTGATAAATACGGCCGAAAACCCATGATGATTCGTGCTGGTATGGCCATGACTATTACTATGGGAGGCTTGGCCTTTGTCCCAAATATTTATTGGTTAATCTTTCTTCGTTTACTGAATGGTGTATTTGCGGGTTTTGTTCCCAATGCAACAGCCTTGATAGCCAGTCAGGTTCCCAAGGAGAAATCAGGCTCTGCCTTAGGTACTTTGTCTACAGGCGTAGTTGCAGGTACTCTAACTGGTCCCTTTATTGGTGGCTTTATTGCAGAATTATTTGGCATTCGTACTGTCTTTTTACTGGTTGGTAGTTTTCTATTCTTAGCTGCTGTTTTGACTATTTGCTTTATTAAGGAAGATTTTCAACCAGTAGCCAAGGAAAAGGCCATCACAACAAAGGAATTATTTACATCAGTTAAATATCCCTATCTCTTAGTCAACCTCTTTCTGACCAGTTTTGTCATCCAATTTTCAGCCCAATCAATCGGCCCTATCTTAGCTCTGTATGTACGCGACTTAGGCCAGACAGAGAATCTTCTTTTTGTATCTGGTTTGATTGTATCCAGTATGGGCTTTTCCAGTATGATGAGTGCAGGAGTCATGGGCAAGCTAGGTGACAAGGTGGGTAATCATCGCCTCTTGGTTGTAGCCCAGTTTTATTCAGTCATCATCTATCTCCTCTGTGCCAATGCCTCTAGCCCCCTTCAACTATGACTCTATCGATTCCTTTTTGGACTGGGAACCGGTGCCTTGATTCCCGGGGTTAATGCCCTACTCAGCAAAATGACTCCCAAAGCCGGCATTTCGAGGGTCTTTGCCTTCAATCAGGTATTCTTTTATCTGGGAGGTGTCGTTGGTCCCATGGCAGGTTCTGCAGTAGCAGGTCAATTTGGCTACCATGCAGTATTTTATGCGACAAGCCTTTGTGTTGCCTTTAGTTGTCTCTTTAACCTTCTTCAATTTCGAACATTATTAAAAGTAAAGGAAATCTAGTGCGAGTAAAAATTAATCTAAAATGCTCCTCTTGTGGCAGTATCAATTACCTAACCAGTAAAAATTCAAAAACTCATCCAGACAAGATTGAGGTTTTAAAGTATTGTCCCAAGGAAAGAAAAGTAACCCTACATCTTGAATCTAAGTAGATTTTATGGTAAAATAATAAGGATTTTAAGGAGTTTGATATGTATAACCTATTATTAACCATTTTATTAGTATTATCTGTTGTGATTGTGATTGCGATTTTCATGCAACCAACCAAAAATCAATCCAGCAATGTATTTGATGCCAGCTCAGGTGATTTGTTTGAACGCAGTAAAGCACGCGGTTTTGAAGCTGTAATGCAGCGTTTGACAGGGATTTTAGTCTTTTTCTGGCTAGCCATTGCCTTAGCATTGACGGTATTATCAAGTAGATAAGAAAATAATGGGCAGGACTAGGTCTTTGCCTGTTTTTATTTTTAAATGATGTTTGAGAAGGTTTTACAGTAAAAGGAAATTAAAAAATCTAGAAAGAAAATATGAAAGATAGAATAAAAGAATATTTGCAAGATAAGGGAAAGGTGACGGTCAATGACTTGGCTCAGGCTTTGGGAAAAGACGGGTCCAAGGATTTTCGTGAGTTGATTAAAACCTTGTCCCTAATGGAAAGAAAGCATCAGATACGCTTTGAGGAAGATGGTAGTCTGACTTTGGAAGTCAAGAAAAAACATGAGATTACTCTAAAGGGGATTTTTCATGCCCATAAAAATGGCTTTGGCTTTGTCACCCTAGAAGGAGAAGAGGAGGACCTTTTTGTAGGAAAAAACGATGTCAACTATGCTATTGATGGTGATACCGTTGAGGTCGTCATCAAGAAAGTCGCTGACCGAAACAAGGGAACAGCAGCTGAAGCCAAAATTATTGATATCCTAGAGCACAGTTTGACAACTGTTGTCGGCCAAATCGTTCCAGATCAGGAAAAGCCTAAGTATGCTGGCTACATCCGTTCGAAAAATCAGAAAATCAGTCAACCGATTTATGTTAAGAAACCAGTCCTAAAACTAGAAGGAACAGAAGTTATCAAGGTAATTATCGATAAATACCCAAGCAAGAAACATGATTTCTTTGTCGCTAGTGTCCTCGATGTGGTGGGGCACTCGACGGATGTTGGGATTGATGTCCTTGAGGTTTTGGAGTCTATGGACATTGTATCCGAGTTTCCAGAGGCTGTTGTCAAGGAAGCAGAAAGTGCGCCTGATGTTCCGTCTCAAAAGGATATGGAAGGTCGTCTGGACCTGAGAAATGAGATTACTTTTACCATTGATGGTGCGGATGCCAAGGACTTGGACGATGCGGTGCATATCAAGGCCTTGAAAAATGGCAATCTGGAACTCGGGGTTCACATAGCAGATGTTTCCTATTATGTGACTGAGGGTTCTGCTCTTGACAAGGAAGCCCTTAACCGCGCAACTTCTGTCTATGTGACAGACCGTGTGGTCCCAATGCTTCCAGAACGACTGTCAAATGGTATCTGCTCTCTCAATCCTCAAGTTGACCGCCTGACCCAGTCAGCTATTATGGAGATTGATAAAGATGGTCGTGTGGTCAACTACACCATTACTCAAACGGTTATCAAGACAAGCTTCCGTATGACTTATAGTGATGTCAATGATATCCTGGCAGGCGACGAGGAAAAGAGACAAGAATATCATAAAATTGTACCAAGTATTGAACTTATGGCTAAGCTCCATGAAACTCTAGAAAACATGCGTGTGAAACGTGGAGCCCTCAATTTCGATACCAATGAAGCCAAGATTTTAGTGGATAAACAAGGTAAGCCTGTTGATATCGTTCTTCGTAAGCGTGGCATTGCCGAGCGCATGATTGAGTCCTTTATGTTGATGGCCAATGAAACAGTTGCCGAGCACTTTAGCAAGTTGGAGCTACCTTTTATTTATCGTATCCATGAGGAGCCAAAGGCTGAAAAAGTTCAGAAGTTTATTGATTATGCTTCGAGTTTTGGCTTGCGCATTTATGGAACTGCCAGTGAGATTAGCCAGGAGGCCCTCCAAGACATCATGCGTACTGTTGAGGGAGAACCTTATGCAGATGTCTTGTCCATGATGCTTCTTCGCTCTATGCAGCAGGCACGCTATTCAGAGCACAATCACGGGCATTATGGTCTAGCGGCTGATTATTACACTCACTTTACCAGTCCGATTCGTCGTTATCCAGACCTTCTTGTTCACCGTATGGTTCGGGATTACGGCCGTTCTAAGGAAATAGCAGAGTATTTTGAGCAAGTGATTCCAGAGATTGCGACCCAGTCTTCCAACCGTGAACGTCGTGCCATTGAGGCTGAACGTGAAGTCGAAGCCATGAAAAAGGCTGAGTACATGGAAGAATACGTGGGCGAAGAGTACGATGCGGTTGTGTCTAGCATCGTTAAATTCGGTCTCTTTGTTGAATTGCCGAATACAGTTGAGGGCTTGATTCACATCACTAATCTACCTGAATTTTATCATTTCAATGAACGTGATTTGACTCTTCGTGGGGAAAAATCGGGGACAACCTTCCGTGTAGGTCAACAGATTCGTATTCGGGTTGAAAGAGCGGATAAGATGACAGGTGAAATTGACTTCTCTTACATTCCAAGTGAATTTGATGTGATTGAAAAAGGCTTGAAACAGTCTAGTCGAAATGACAGAGGGCGTGGTTCAAGTCGTCGTTCAGATAAGAAGGAAGATAAGAGAAAATCAGGACGCTCAAATGATAAGTGCAAGCATTCACAAAAAGACAAGAAGAAAAAAGGGAAGAAACCCTTTTACAAAGAAGTAGCTAAGAAAGGAGCCAAGCATGGCAAAGGGCGAGGGAAAGGTCGTCGCACAAAATAAAAAGGCACGCCACGACTATACAATCGTAGATACGCTAGAGGCAGGGATGGTCCTGACTGGAACTGAAATCAAGAGTGTACGAGCTGCTCGAATCAATCTCAAGGATGGCTTTGCTCAAGTGAAAAATGGAGAAGTTTGGTTGAGCAATGTCCATATCGCGCCTTACGAAGAGGGTAATATCTGGAATCAAGAACCAGAACGCCGTCGCAAACTCTTACTCCATAAAAAGCAAATCCAAAAGTTGGAGCAAGAGACTAAAGGTACAGGAATGACCCTGGTTCCCCTTAAAGTCTATATCAAAGATGGTTACGCTAAACTCCTTTTAGGTCTAGCTAAAGGGAAGCATGACTATGATAAACGGGAGTCTATCAAACGTCGTGAGCAGAATCGCGATATTGCGCGCGTGATGAAAGCTGTTAATCAGCGATAAAAAGAGGAAATGAAAATGGAAAAATTAGTTGCCTATAAACGTATGCCCTTGTGGACTAAAGAAACCATGCCAGAGGCGGTTCAACAGAAACACAATACCAAGGTCGGGACTTGGGGCAAGATTACTGTTTTGAAAGGAACTCTCAAGTTTATTGAATTGACAGAGGATGGTGAGGTTCTAGCTGAGCATCTCTTTGAAGCAGGAGCTGACAATCCCATGGCACAACCACAAGCTTGGCACCGAGTGGAGGCTGTAACAGATGATGTGGAGTGGTACTTGGAATTTTATTGTAAACCTGAGGATTATTTCCCTAAGAAATACAGTACCAATCCTGTTCATTCAGAGGTCTTAGAGGCTATGCAGACAGTAAAACCAGGGAAAGCCTTGGATTTGGGCTGTGGTCAAGGCCGTAATTCTCTCTTTTTAGCCCAACAAGGTTTTGATGTGACAGCTGTGGATCAAAATGAACTGGCCCTTGAAATCTTACAAAGCATTGTGGAGCAGGAAGACCTGGATATGCCTGTTGGTCTTTACGATATCAATTCAGCTAGCATCGGGCAAGAGTATGATTTTATCGTATCAACTGTTGTTCTCATGTTTCTACAAGCAGACCGTATTCCAGCTATTATTCAAAATATGCAGGAGCAAACTAGTATTGGTGGCTACAACCTTATCGTCTGTGCCATGGACACGGAAGATTATCCTTGCTCAGTGAACTTCCCATTCACATTTAAAGAAGGGGAATTGGCAGACTATTACAAGGACTGGGAATTGGTTAAGTACAATGAAAATCCAGGCCATTTGCACCGTCGTGACGAAAATGGCAATCGTATTCAACTACACTTTGCGACCATGCTAGCTAAAAAAATCAAATAAACATGAATGAAGATTAGGGAATTTCCTGATCTTTTTTCTTTTTTTACGAATAATATAGAAAAGGAGGGAAATCATGTTTGTTGCGAGAGATGCTAGGGGGCAGCTGGTAAATGTGTTAGAGGATAAGCTGGAGAAGCAAGCCTACACTTGCCCATCTTGTGGAGGTCAACTCCGTTTGCGGCAAGGACCAAGTGTCCGGACCCATTTTGCCCATAAAACCTTAAAAGACTGTGATTTTTCCTCTGAAAATGAAAGCACAGAACACCTGGCAAATAAAGAATCACTTTATCACTGGTTGGAAAAAGAGGCAGAGGTGCAATTAGAATACCCGCTTCCAGAGCTTAAACAGATTGCGGATGTATTTGTAAATGGCAATCTAGCTTTAGAGGTTCAATGTAGTCTCTTGCCTCAAAAAGTTCTTAAAGAGCGTAGTGAGGGCTATCGTAGTCAGGGTTACCAAGTACTGTGGTTGCTGGGGGAAAAACTTTGGCTCAAGGAGCGGTTGACTCGTCTGCAACAAGGTTTTCTCTATTTCAGTCAAAACATGGGATTTTATGTTTGGGAATTGGACAAGGAAAAACAGCTTTTAAGACTCAAATACCTCATTCACCAGGATCTCCGCGGCAAACTCCATTATCAGATTAAGGAATTTCCCTATGCTCACGGTAGTCTACTGGAGATATTACGTTTTCCCTATAAGAAACAAAAAATATCTCATTTTACAGTTTCTCAGGACAAGGACATCTGTCGCTATATCAGGCAACAACTGTACTATCAAAATCCCTTTTGGATGAAAGAACAAGCAGAAGCCTATCAAAAGGGAAAAAATCTCCTGAATTATGGGCTGAAAGAATGGTATCCACAAATTCGACCACTAGTAGGTGATTTTTGCCAAATTGAGCAAGATTTGACTAGCTATTATAAGCATTTTCAAACCTATTATCAACAAAATCCTCAAAATGATTGGCAAAAGCTCTATCCACCAGCCTTTTATCAGCAATATTTCTTAAAAAATATGGTAGAATAGAAAGGATGGAGGAATCTAATGGTATTACAAAGATATGAAATAAATGAAAAAGATACATGGGATCTATCAACGATTTACCCAACTGACCAGGCTTGGGAAGAAGCCTTAAAAGATTTAACAGAACAACTGGAGAAAGTAAGCCAGTATGAAGGCCATCTCCTAGATAGTGCGGATAGCCTACTAGAAATTACTGAATTTTCTCTTGAAATGGAACGCCAAATAGAGAAGCTTTACGTTTATGCTCATATGAAGAATGACCAAGACACACGTGAAGCCAAGTACCAAGAGTACTATGCCAAGGCCATGACTCTCTACAGTCAGCTAGATCAAGCTTTTTCATTCTATGAGCCTGAATTTATGGATATTAGTGAAAAGCAGTATGCTGACTTTTTAGAAGCTCAACCAAAATTGCAGGTTTATAAACACTATTTTGATAAGCTTTTGCAAGGCAAGGAACACGTTCTTTCACAACGTGAAGAAGAATTATTAGCTGGGGCTGGAGAAATATTTGGTTCGGCAAGTGAAACCTTCGCTATTTTAGATAATGCAGATATCGTCTTTCCATTTGTTAAAGATGAAGATGGTAACGAAGTACAATTATCACATGGCGTTTATATGCGTTTGATGGAGTCTAAAAACCGTGAGGTGCGTCGTGGTGCCTATCAAGCTCTTTATGCGACTTATGAACAATTCCAACATACCTATGCCAAAACCTTGCAAACCAATGTTAAGGTTCAAAACTACCGTGCCAAAGTTCGCAACTACAAGAGTGCGCGTCATGCAGCCCTAGCGGCCAATTTTGTTCCAGAGAGTGTTTATGACAATTTGGTGGCAGCAGTTCGCAAGCATTTGCCACTCTTGCATCGTTACCTTGAGCTTCGTTCAAAAATCTTGGGAATTTCAGACCTCAAGATGTACGATGTCTACACACCACTTTCATATGTTGAATATAGTTTTACCTACCAAGAAGCCTTGAAAAAAGCAGAAGATGCTTTGTCAGTCTTGGGTGAGGATTACTTGAGCCGTGTTAAACGTGCCTTCAGTGAGCGTTGGATTGATGTTTATGAAAATCAAGGCAAGCGTTCAGGGGCTTACTCTGGTGGTTCTTACGATACAAATGCCTTTATGCTTCTTAACTGGCAGGATAATCTAGACAATCTCTTTACTCTTGTTCATGAAACAGGTCATAGTATGCATTCAAGCTATACTCGTGAAACGCAGCCTTATGTTTACGGAGATTACTCTATCTTCTTGGCTGAGATTGCTTCAACTACCAATGAAAATATCTTGACGGAGAAATTATTGGAAGAAGTGGAAGATGATGCAACGCGCTTTGCTATTCTCAATAACTTCCTAGACGGTTTCCGTGGAACAGTTTTCCGCCAAACTCAATTTGCTGAGTTTGAACACGCCATTCACCAAGCGGATCAAAATGGTGAAGTCTTGACAAGCGATTTCCTAAATAAACTCTACGCAGACTTGAACCAAGAGTATTACGGTTTGAGTAAGGAAGACAATCCTGAAATCCAATACGAGTGGGCACGCATTCCACACTTCTACTATAACTACTATGTATACCAATATTCAACAGGCTTTGCAGCAGCCTCAGCCTTGGCTGAAAAGATTGTCCATGGTAGTCAAGAAGACCGTGACCGCTATATCGATTATCTCAAGGCAGGTAAATCTGACTACCCACTTAATGTCATGAGAAAAGCTGGTGTTGATATGGAGAAGGAAGACTATCTCAACGATGCCTTTGCAGTCTTTGAACGCCGTTTAAATGAGTTTGAAGCCCTAGTTGAAAAATTGGGATTGTCATAAGATGGTTGAATCGTATAGTAAGAATGCCAACCATAACATGCGTCGCCCTGTCGTCAAGGAAGAAATTGTAGACTTGATGCGTCAGCGCCAAAAGCAAGTCACAGGTTCTTTGAAAGAATTGGAAGACTTTGCCCGTAAGGAAAATATTCCCATCATTCCCCATGAAACAGTTGCTTATTTCCGTTTTCTCATGGAAACCATGCAACCAAAAAACATTCTGGAAATTGGGACGGCTATCGGTTTTTCAGCCCTCTTGATGGCGGAACATGCGCCAAATGCCAAGATTACAACGATTGATCGCAATCCAGAAATGATTGGTTTTGCTAAGGAAAATTTTGCCCAGTTTGATAGTCGCAAGCAAATCACTCTCCTGGAGGGAGATGCGGTAGATATATTATCTACACTGACAGAGTCCTATGATTTCGTCTTTATGGACTCTGCTAAGTCTAAATACATCGTCTTTCTGCCAGAAATCCTCAAACATTTGGACGTTGGAGGCGTGGTTGTCTTGGATGATATTTTCCAAGGTGGTGATGTTGCCAAGGATATTATGGAAGTCCGTCGTGGCCAGCGAACTATATACAGAGGACTTCAAAGACTATTTGATGCAACTTTAGACAATCCAGGACTCACCGCAACACTAGTACCTCTGGGAGACGGCATTCTCATGCTTCGTAAAAATGTAGCAGATGTTCAATTGCCTGATAGCGAATGATTTTCAGAAAAATTTAAGAAAATATAGTAAAATAGATAGGGTAACACTTATCTCAAAGGAGTAGACATGAAGAAAAAATTATTGGCAGGAGCCATTACACTATTATCAGTAGCAACTTTAGCAGCTTGTTCCAAAGGTTCAGAAGGAGCAGATCTTATCAGCATGAAAGGAGATGTTATCACAGAACATCAATTTTATGAGCAAGTGAAAAGCAACCCTTCAGCTCAACAAGTCTTGTTGAACCTGACCATCCAAAAAGTATTTGAGAAACAATACGGTTCAGAGGTAGATGACAAAGAAGTCAATGACACTATTGCCGAAGAAGAAAAACAATACGGTGATAACTACCAACGTGTCTTGTCACAAGCAGGTATGACTCTTGAAACACGTAAAGCTCAAATTCGTACAAGTAAATTGGTTGAGTTAGCAGTTAAAAAAGCAGCAGAAGCTGAATTGACAGAGGATGCATACAAGAAGGCCTTTGACGAGTACACTCCAGATGTAACGGCTCAAATCATCCGTCTTGATAATGAAGATAAGGCCAAAGAAGTTCTCGAAAAAGCCAAGGCAGAAGGTGCTGACTTTGCTCAATTAGCCAAAGATAATTCAACTGATGAGAAAACGAAAGCGAATGGTGGAGAAATCACCTTTGATTCTGCTTCAACAGAAGTACCAGAACAAGTTAAAAAAGCTGCTTTTGCTTTAGATGTAAACGGTGTTTCTGATGTGATTAGTGTTACTGGTACACAAGCCTACAGCAGCCAATATTACATTGTAAAACTCATTAAGAAAACAGAAAAATCATCTAATATTGATGACTACAAAGAAAAATTGAAAACTGTTATCTTGACTCAAAAACAAAATGATTCAACATTTGTTCAAAGCATTATCGGAAAAGAATTGCAAGCAGCCAATATCAAGGTTAAGGACCAAGCCTTCCAAAATATCTTTACCCAATATATTGGTGGCGGAGATTCAAGCTCAAGCAGTTCATCAAAAGAATAAAACAGAAAAGGGCCAAGTGCTCTTTTTCTTATGACAAAAATGGTCTATCTGATGGATAAGAGTTTTTTTCTTTCGGAAAAAATGGTATAATAGCAATCAAAACTAGAAAACAAACGGAATTTGGGAAGCAATTGTGTTGTTCTCATTAGATTGGTGATACTATGAAGATTAGTAAAAGGCACCTATTAAACTATTCTATTCTAGTTCCTTACTTACTTTTATCAATTTTGGGCTTGATTGTAGTTTATTCGACAACCAGTGCTATTCTTATCGAAGAAGGTAAAAGTGCCCTCCAATTGGTTCGAAGTCAGGGAATGTTTTGGATATTTAGTTTAATATTGATTGCCTTGATATATAAGCTGAAACTGAATTTTTTAAGAAATGAACGTCTTTTATTTATCGTTATGTTCGTTGAGCTGATTCTTTTAGTTTTGGCTCGTTTGATTGGTATTCCTGTCAATGGAGCCTATGGCTGGATTTCTGTAGGACCTTTGACCATTCAGCCAGCCGAATATTTGAAAATTATTATTATTTGGTATTTAGCAAATAGATTTTCCAAACAACAAGAGGATATAGCTATTTATGATTTTCAAGTTTTGACACAAAATCAGTGGCTTCCTCGTGCTTTTAATGACTGGCGCTTTGTCCTCTTTGTACTGATTGGGAGCCTTGCTATTTTCCCAGATTTGGGGAATGCTTCTATCTTAGCTTTGGTTGCCTTGATTATGTATACAATTAGTGGTATCGCTTATAGATGGTTTATTGCATTTTTGGGAATTTTGGTTGGTATTTCAGCCCTATCCTTATCAGCTATCTCTATGATCGGGGTTGATAAATTTTCAAAAGTTCCAGTATTTGGCTATGTGGCCAAGCGTTTCAGTGCTTATTTTAACCCTTTTGCTGATTTGGCAGGAGCAGGTCACCAACTCGCCAATTCCTACTTTGCCATGGTGAATGGTGGGTGGTTTGGTCTAGGCTTAGGAAATTCAATCGAAAAACGAGGTTATTTACCAGAGGCCCATACAGATTTTGTATTTTCAATTGTCATTGAAGAGTTTGGATTTGTGGGAGCCGGCTTGATTTTAGCACTTGTCTTTTTCCTTATTTTGCGAATTATTCTAGTAGGAATTCGAGCTAAGAATCCCTTTAATTCCATGATGGCGATTGGGGTTGGAGGGATGATGTTGGTACAGGTATTTGTCAATATCGGCGGAATTTCTGGTATTATTCCTTCGACAGGAGTAACCTTCCCCTTCTTATCGCAAGGAGGGAACAGTCTCCTGGTCTTGTCTGTAGCCATCGCCTTTGTCTTAAATATTGATGCAAGTGAAAAGCGTGCTCAATTGTATGAGGAGTTAGAAGCTCACTCCTCAAACTATATGTAGAGCTGATAGTGGAAAGGATTACCTATGTCTCTTCAAAAATTAGAAAACTATAGTAATAAAGCTGTCGTGCAAGAAGAAGTACTGATTTTAACAGAATTGTTAGAAGATATCACTAAAAACATGCTTGCCCCAGAGACTTTTGAAAAAATCATGCAGTTGAAAGAACTGTCAACTCAAGAAGATTATCAAGGCTTGAACCAATTGGTTACGAGTCTGTCAAATGATGAAATGGCTTATATTTCACGCTATTTTTCTATCTTACCTCTTTTGATTAATATTTCAGAAGACGTGGATTTGGCTTATGAAATCAACCACCAAAATAATATCGATCAAGATTATCTTGGGAAATTGTCAGCAACGATTAAAATGGTTGCAGAAAAAGAAAATGCGGTTGAAATTCTCGAACACTTGAATGTTGTCCCTGTTTTGACAGCCCATCCAACACAAGTGCAACGTAAGAGTATGTTGGATTTGACTAACCATATCCATACCCTCTTGCGTAAGTACCGTGATGTGAAATTAGGCTTGATTAATAAGGAAAAATGGCATAATGATCTCCGTCGTTACATTGAGATTATCATGCAGACAGATATGATTCGTGAGAAGAAATTGAAAGTAACCAATGAAATCACGAATGTTATGGAATACTACAATAGTTCATTCTTGAAGGCAGTTCCTCATTTGACTGCTGAGTACAAGCGTCTGGCTAAAAAACACGGCTTGGAGTTGAAACATCCTAAACCAATTACCATGGGAATGTGGATTGGTGGAGACCGTGATGGGAATCCTTTTGTTACAGCAGATACCTTAAAACAATCTGCTATGACCCAGTGTGAAGTCATCATGAACTACTATGATGAAAAGATTTACCAACTTTATCGTGAGTTCTCTCTCTCAACCAGTATTGTCAATGTAAGCAAGCAAGTCAGAGAAATGGCTCGTCAATCTAAGGATAACTCAATCTACCGTGAAAAAGAGCTGTATCGCCGTGCCTTGTTTGATATTCAATCAAAAATCCAAGCAACAAAAACCTATCTGATTGAGGATAAGGAAGTTGGGGCTCGCTATGAAACGGCCAATGATTTTTATAAGGATTTAATTACTATTCGTGATTCCCTCTTGGAAAATAAGGGTGAAGCACTGATTTCTGGTGATTTTGTTGAGTTAATTCAGGCAGTTGAAATTTTTGGTTTCTATTTGGCATCTATTGACATGCGTCAAGATTCTAGTGTTCATGAGGCCTGTGTAGCAGAACTCTTGAAATCAGCAGGTATTCATTCTCATTATAGTGAATTAAGTGAAGAAGAAAAATGCCAGCTTCTTTTGAAAGAATTAGAAGAAGATCCACGTATTCTTTCTGCCACTCACGTTGAAAAATCAGAGTTACTTGAAAAAGAATTAGCAATCTTTAAGGCTGCTCGTAAGTTGAAAGATAAGTTGGGAGATGATGTTATTCGTCAGACTATCATTTCACATGCAACCAGTGTATCAGACATGTTGGAATTGGCTATCTTGCTAAAAGAAGTAGGGCTAGTTGATAAAGAAAGAGCCCGTGTCCAAATCGTTCCTCTCTTTGAAACAATCGAGGACTTGGACCACTCAGAAGAAACCATGAGAGAATACCTTTCTCTTCCTCTTGCTAAGAAATGGATTGCTTCACGCAATAACTATCAAGAAATCATGCTGGGCTACTCTGACAGTAATAAAGATGGTGGTTACTTATCATCATGTTGGACTCTCTACAAGGCTCAACAACAATTGACTGCTATTGGAGATGAATTTGGCGTTAAGGTTACTTTCTTCCATGGTCGCGGTGGGACTGTCGGTCGTGGTGGTGGACCAACCTATGAAGCCATCACATCTCAACCGCTCAAGTCTATCAAGGATCGTATCCGTTTGACGGAGCAGGGTGAAGTAATTGGGAATAAATACGGTAATAAAGATGCGGCCTACTATAACCTTGAAATGTTAGTATCTGCAGCCATTAACCGTATGATTACTCAGAAGAAGAGTGATACCAATACCTCAAATCGTTATGAAGCCATTATGGACCAAGTAGTGGACCGTAGTTACGATATCTACCGTGATTTGGTCTTTGGTAATGATCATTTCTATGATTATTTCTTCGAGTCAAGTCCAATCAAGGCTATTTCAAGCTTTAACATTGGTTCTCGTCCAGCCGCTCGTAAGACGATTACTGAAATCGGTGGTTTGCGAGCTATCCCTTGGGTATTCTCATGGTCGCAAAGTCGTGTTATGTTCCCTGGCTGGTATGGAGTTGGTTCAAGCTTCAAAGAATTTATCGATAAAAATCCAGAGAATATCGCTATCTTACGAGATATGTACCAAAATTGGCCTTTCTTCCAATCGCTTCTTTCAAATGTAGACATGGTCTTGTCAAAATCAAATATGAATATTGCTTTTGAATATGCCAAACTTTGTGAGGATGAAGAAGTAAAAGCAATCTATGAGACTATTCTAAATGAATGGCAAGTTACCAAGGAAGTCATCTTGGCTATCGAAGGTTACGATGAACTCTTGGCTGAAAATCCATATCTAAAAGCAAGTTTGGATTACCGTATGCCTTACTTTAATATCCTTAACTATATCCAGTTGGAGTTGATTAAACGTCAACGTCGAGGAGAATTATCAAGCGATCAAGAAAAATTAATCCATACAACCATCAACGGAATTGCGACAGGATTGCGTAATTCAGGCTGATACCTATCAAGCTTCCTCTTTTCCACAGGGGAAGTTTTTGATATTTCAAAAAAATGCTAAAAGAGTCTTGACAAGTAGTTGAAAAATGATATAATTTAACCATTCAGAAAAGTAATCATTCAAACTTTTTAGAGAGTCTGTGGTAGCTGAAAACAGATAAGTGGTGATGATGAAAATTGGGCTGAATGTTATTTAGAATTTGAAATCATAAAAATTCGGTGAGCACACCTTACAGTGCATCTCGTTATTGCGAGACAGAGCGATAGGGAAATTCCCTATAATTGAGGTGGTACCGCGCATCGACGTCCTCACACAAGTTTTTTGTGTGAGGACTTTTTTGATGGAGGTTAGTATGGAAAGAAAACGATGGCGTCGCTTGTTTATACTCAATGAAAATCAAAGTACAAACTAGGAAGCTAGCCGCAGGTTGCTCAAAGCACTGCTTTGAGGTTGTGGATAGAACTGACGAAGTCAGTAACCATAGCTACGGCAAAGTGAAGCTGAAGTGGTTTGAAGAGATTTTCGAAGATTATTAGATAAGTGAAGTATTTTAAAGGAATAAAAAAGGAGAAATAGAATGAAAAATAAACGTTTAATTGGAATTATCGCTGCATTAGCAGTCTTAGTAGCAGGAAGCTTGATTTACTCTTCAATGAATAAACCAGAAGCTAAGAATGAGAAGAAAGTTGCCAAAGTTGGTGTCCTTCAGTTTGTGAGCCATCCATCTCTTGACTTGATTTATAAAGGGATTCAAGATGGACTTGCAGAAGAAGGTTATAAAGATGACCAGTTGAAGATTGACTTTATGAACTCAGAAGGTGACCAAAGTAAGGTTGCGACAATGAGTAAACAATTGGTTGCAAATGGGAATGACCTTGTGGTTGGTATTGCAACGCCAGCTGCTCAAGGTTTGGCAAGCGCCACAAAAGACCTACCTGTTATCATGGCTGCTATTACAGACCCAATCGGTGCTAACTTGGTCAAAGATTTGAAAAAACCAGGTGGCAACATTACAGGGGTATCTGACCACAATCCAGCTCAACAACAAGTTGAACTCATCAAAGCTTTGACACCAAATGTGAAAACAATCGGAGCTCTTTACTCAAGTAGCGAAGACAATTCAAAAACTCAAGTTGAAGAATTTAAGGCTTATGCTGAAAAAGCAGGTTTGACAGTGGAAACATTTGCAGTTCCTTCAACAAATGAAATTGCTTCAACAGTTAATGTTATGACTAGCAAGGTCGATGCTATCTGGGTTCCAATCGACAACACCATTGCATCAGCTTTTTCAACAGTTGTATCAAGCAACCAATCAGCTAAAAAACCAATCTACCCAAGTGCGACTGCCATGGTAGAAGCAGGTGGTTTGGCATCAGTTGTAGTTGACCAACATGACCTTGGTGTGGCAACTGGTAAAATGATTGCTCAAGTTCTGAAAGGAGCAAAACCAGCTGATACACCAGTGAATGTCTTTTCAACTGGTAAATCAGTGATCAATAAAAAATTGGCACAAGAACTTGGTATTACTATTCCTGAATCTGTTCTAAAAGAAGCAGGACAAGTGATTGAATAATCTGTAATGGAGGAGTTGGGGACATCTCCTCCAATTTTTTACAATAGAAATCATATAGAAAAGGTTAAGAAACAGATGATATTATCTATTATTTCTCAAGGATTTGTCTGGGCTATTTTAGGTCTGGGAATCTTTATGACATTTAGGATTTTGAACTTTCCAGATATGACGACAGAAGGTTCCTTCCCTCTTGGGGGAGCTGTTGCTGTCACTCTGATAACCAAAGGTGTGAATCCTTTTTTAGCGACACTTGTTGCTGTAGGAGCAGGTTGTTTGGCTGGTATGGCAGCAGGCCTTCTTTATACAAAAGGGAAGATTCCAACCTTGTTATCAGGGATTTTGGTGATGACTTCTTGTCACTCAATCATGCTCTTGATTATGGGACGTGCGAATTTAGGCCTGCTTGGAACCAAGCAAATTCAGGATGTTTTGCCTTTTGATTCGGATTTGAATCAACTCTTGACAGGTCTCATCTTTGTGAGTATTGTTATTGCTCTCATGCTCTTTTTCTTGGATACCAAACTAGGACAAGCCTATATTGCTACAGGTGACAATCCTGATATGGCTAGAAGTTTCGGGATTCATACTGGGCGCATGGAGCTTATGGGCTTGGTTTTATCAAATGGTGTGATTGCCCTTGCAGGAGCTCTCATTGCTCAGCAAGAAGGCTATGCCGATGTATCTCGAGGAATCGGAGTTATCGTTGTGGGGCTTGCAAGTTTGATTATTGGAGAAGTTATCTTCAAGAGTTTGAGCTTGGCAGAACGTCTGGTTACCATTGTTGTAGGTTCTATCGCTTATCAATTCTTAGTGTGGGCAGTTATTGCGCTTGGCTTTAATACAAGTTACCTTCGTTTGTACAGCGCCGTGATTTTAGCAGTCTGCCTCATGATTCCAACATTTAAGCAAACAATCTTGAAAGGAGCCAAATTAAGCAAATGACAGCAATTGTAGAATTAAACAATGCAACCAAAGTCGTTAAAAATGGCTTTGATGAAGAAAAGATTATTTTAAACGATGTTTCCTTAGAAATTTTTGAACAGGATTTCATCACGATTTTAGGTGGAAATGGTGCTGGGAAATCAACTCTCTTTAATACTATTGCAGGAACCTTATCACTAACCAGTGGAACCATCCGTATTTTAGGTGAAGATGTTACCAAGTTTTCACCAGAGAAGCGCGCTAAGTATCTGTCTCGTGTCTTCCAAGATCCAAAGATGGGGACAGCTCCTCGTATGACAGTGGCAGAGAATCTCTTGATTGCCAAGTTTCGTGGTGAAAAGCGTGGATTGTTACCACGACGCTTGACTAGCTATAAGGATGAGTTTCAGGCAACCATTGAAAAAGTAGGAAATGGTCTTGAGAAACACTTGAATACACCGATTGAGTTCTTGTCAGGTGGGCAAAGACAGGCTTTGAGTCTCTTGATGGCAACCTTGAAGCGACCTGAATTACTCTTGTTAGATGAGCATACTGCGGCCCTTGATCCAAAGACAAGTGTCGCACTCATGGAGTTGACAGATGAATTTGTCAAGAAAGATCAGCTGACAGCCTTGATGATTACCCACCATATGGAGGATGCGTTGAAGTACGGAAACCGTCTGATTGTCATGAAGGAAGGTCGTATAATTCAAGATCTTAATAATGAAGAAAAAGCTAAGATGAAAATCTCAGACTACTATCAATTGTTTGAATAGATGAACTTTATTTTAATCAAAAAATAGAGAAGAAAAACTTAGAAGCATTAAAGTGTTTCTGAGTTTTTTAACTTTCTTTTCTATCTAGAAAAATAAGGCAAAGATAATTACGGAAAGCGTATGAAATGGTTTACTTTTTTTCAGAAATAAGCTATACTAGTTTACGTGAAACTATGATAAGATGGAGGTATTGTGTATGGTTGACAAACAAGTCATTGAAGAAATCAAAAACAATGCCAACATTGTGGAAGTCATAGGAGATGTGATTTCTTTACAAAAGGCAGGACGGAACTATCTAGGGCTCTGTCCTTTTCATGGTGAAAAAACACCTTCTTTCAACGTTGTAGAGGACAAGCAGTTTTACCACTGTTTTGGTTGTGGTCGCTCAGGTGATGTCTTTAAGTTCATCGAGGAGTACCAAGGGGTTCCCTTTATGGAGGCTGTCCAAATCTTAGGTCAGCGTGTTGGGATAGAAGTGGAAAAACCGCTTTATAGTGAGCAGAAGCCAGCCTCCCCCCACCAAGCTCTTTATGATATGCACGAAGATGCAGCAAAATTTTACCATGCTATTCTCATGACAACGACCATGGGGGAAGAGGCCAGAAACTATCTCTATCAGCGTGGTTTGACAGATGAAGTGCTCAAGCATTTTCGGATTGGTTTAGCACCTCCAGAACGAAACTATCTCTATCAACGTTTGTCTGCTCAGTATCGTGAAGAAGATTTCCTGGATTCAGGACTGTTTTATCTCTCGGATGCTAATCAATTTGTAGACACCTTTCACAATCGGATTATGTTTCCTCTGACAAATGACCAGGGAAAGGTCATTGCCTTCTCAGGTCGTATCTGGCAGAAAACGAATTCACAAACTTCTAAGTATAAAAATAGCCGATCGACTGCAATTTTTAACAAAAGTTACGAATTATATCATATGGATAGGGCAAAAAAATCTTCTGGTAAAGCCAGTGAGATTTACCTGATGGAAGGGTTCATGGATGTTATTGCAGCCTATCGGGCTGGAATCGAAAATGCTGTGGCGTCTATGGGAACAGCCTTGAGTCGTGAGCATGTTGAGCATCTGAAAAGGTTAACTAAGAAGTTGGTTCTTGTTTACGATGGCGATAAGGCTGGACAAGCTGCGACATTGAAAGCCTTGGATGAAATTGGCGATATGCCTGTGCGGATCGTCAGCATGCCTGATAACTTAGATCCAGATGAGTATCTACAAAAAAATGGTCCAGAAGACTTGGCCTATCTATTAACGAAAACTCGTATTAGTCCGATTGAGTTTTACATTCACCAGTACAAGCCTGAAAATAGTGAAAATCTGCAGGCCCAGATTGAGTTTATTGAAAAAATAGCTCCCTTGATTGTTCAAGAAAAGTCTATCACTGCTCAAAACAGTTATATTCATATTTTAGCAGATAGTCTGGCGTCTTTTGATTATGCCCAGATTGAGCAGATTGTGAATGAGAGCCGTCAAGCACAAAGGCAGAATCGCATGGAAGGAATTTCCAGACCGACGCCAATCACTATGCCTGTCACCAAGCAGTTATCGGCTATTATGAGGGCGGAAGCCCATCTACTTTATCGAATGGTGGAATCCCCTCTTGTTTTGAACGATTACCGCTTGCGAGAAGACTTTGCATTTGATACACCTGAATTTCAGGTCTTATATGACTTGCTTGGTCAGTATGGCAATCTTCCTCCAGAAGTTCTAGCAGAACAGACAGAGGAAGTTGAAAGAGCTTGGTACCAAGTCTTAGCTCAGGATTTGCCTGATGAGATGTCACCGCAGGAATTAAGTGAAGTAGAAATGACTCGAAACAAGGCTCTCTTGAATCAGGACAATATGAGAATCAAAAAGAAGGTGCAGGAAGCTAGCCATGTAGGAGATACAGATACAGCCCTAGAAGAATTGGAACGTTTAATTTCCCAAAAGAGAAGAATGGAGTAATAATGGTAACAAAACAAAAAGAAGTAACAACATTTGATGTACAAGTAGCAGAATTTATCCGTAATCATAAGCAAAAAGGGACAGCAACAGATGATGAAATCAATGCTAGTCTTGTCGTTCCTTTTACCTTGGACGCTGATGGGATTGAAGATCTCTTGCAACGGATTCAGGACGCAGGAATTTCTATCACAGATAATGAAGGAAATCCAAGTGCGCGTGTTCTTAGTGCTGAAGAAGAACCAGAACTCAGCGATGAGGACTTGATTGGTTCAACTTCTGCTAAGGTTAATGACCCTGTCCGTATGTACTTGAAAGAAATCGGGGTCGTTCCTCTCTTGACCAATGAAGAGGAAAAAGAATTGGCACTAGCAGTTGAAGCTGGTGATATCGAAGCCAAACAACGTCTTGCGGAAGCCAACCTTCGTTTGGTTGTTTCTATTGCCAAACGCTATGTTGGCCGTGGTATGCAGTTCCTTGACTTGATTCAAGAAGGGAATATGGGCTTGATGAAGGCGGTTGACAAGTTTGACTATTCTAAAGGGTTCAAGTTCTCAACTTATGCAACTTGGTGGATTCGTCAGGCTATCACTCGTGCTATTGCGGACCAAGCTCGTACCATCCGTATCCCAGTTCACATGGTTGAAACCATCAATAAATTGGTTCGTGAACAGCGTAACCTCCTTCAAGAATTGGGTCAAGACCCAACACCAGAGCAAATCGCTGAACGTATGGATATGACTCCTGATAAGGTTCGTGAAATCTTGAAGATCGCTCAAGAACCGGTATCTCTTGAAACACCAATCGGTGAAGAGGATGATAGCCACCTTGGGGACTTTATCGAAGATGAAGTGATTGAAAATCCAGTGGACTATACAACTCGTATCGTCTTGCGTGAGCAGTTGGATGAGGTCTTGGATACTCTTACAGACCGTGAAGAAAATGTTTTGCGTCTGCGTTTTGGGCTAGATGATGGTAAAATGCGTACCCTTGAAGATGTTGGTAAAGTCTTTAACGTGACTCGCGAGCGAATTCGTCAGATTGAAGCTAAGGCTTTGAGAAAACTACGCCAACCAAGTCGCAGCAAACCGCTTCGTGATTTTATTGAAGACTAAGAGTGAGGATGAATATGGCTTATACAGAAGAGCAAATTGAAAACATCAAAACACGAATTTTATCAGCCTTGGAAGAAGTTATTGACCCTGAGTTGGGAATCGATATTGTCAATCTTGGTTTGATCTATGAGATTCGTTTTGATGGCGACACAGGACAAACAGAGATTGATATGACTTTGACAACTATGGGTTGTCCCCTAGCAGACCTTTTGACGGATCAGATTTATGATGCCATGACAGAGGTACCAGAAGTAACGGATACAGAGGTTAAATTAGTCTGGTATCCAGCCTGGACTGTTGAAAAAATGAGTCGCTATGCACGCATTGCCCTAGGAATTAAATAAACATATAAAAGCATGTGAGAGACCGTTGGAAAAGTGAGGAAATTTCCCCCTCTTTTCCTCCAGTCTCTCCTTTCTTTTGCTGATTTTATTCCAAGAAAATGATATAATGGTAGTTATGGAAAAAAAGAAATTACGCATCAATATGTTGAGTTCAAGTGAGAAAGTAGCAGGACAAGGAGTTTCGGGCGCTTACCGTGAATTAGTTCGTCTTCTTCACCGAGATGCAAAGGATCAATTGATTGTTACAGAAAATCTTCCAATAGAGGCAGATGTGACTCACTTTCATACAATTGATTTTCCCTATTATTTATCAACATTCCAAAAGAAACGCTCAGGGAGAAAAATTGGCTATGTGCATTTTTTACCTGATACACTTGAGGGGAGTTTGAAAATTCCATTTTTCTTAAAGGGAATTGTCAAACGCTATGTATTTTCTTTTTACAACCGGATGGAGCACTTGGTTGTGGTTAATCCTATGTTTATCGAGGATTTGGTGGCAGCTGGTATTCCACGTGAAAAAGTGACCTATATTCCTAACTTTGTCAATAAGGAAAAATGGCATCCACTTCCACAAGAAGAGGTAGCGAGACTGAGAACAGAGCTAGGTATTAGTGAGAATCAGTTTATCGTAGTAGGTGCTGGTCAAGTTCAGAAACGCAAAGGGATTGATGATTTTATCCATCTGGCTGAGGAATTGCCTCAGATTACCTTTATCTGGGCTGGTGGTTTCTCATTTGGTGGCATGACAGATGGTTATGAACGTTACAAGAAAATCATGGAGAATCCCCCTAAAAATTTGATTTTTCCAGGTATTGTATCGCCAGAGCGGATGCGCGAATTGTATGCCCTAGCGGACCTTTTCTTGTTGCCTAGTTACAATGAACTCTTTCCGATGACGATTTTAGAGGCTGCTAGTTGTGAAGCTCCTATTATGTTACGTGATTTGGATCTTTATAAGGTGATTTTGGAGGGAAATTATCGGGCGACAGCAGATAGAGAAGAGATGAAAGAAGCTATTCTGGAATATCAAGCGAATCCTGCTGCCTTAAAAGATTTGAAAGAAAAAGCTAAGAATATTTCTAGAGAGTATTCTGAAGAGCATCTGTTGCAAATCTGGTTGGACTTTTATGAGAAACAAGCCGCTTTAGGGAGAAAGTAAAAAGTGAGGTAATCTATGCGAATTGGTTTATTTACAGATACCTATTTTCCTCAGGTTTCTGGTGTTGCGACCAGTATTCGAACTCTGAAAACAGAACTTGAAAAGCAGGGGCATGTTGTTTTTATCTTTACGACGACGGATAAGGATGTCAATCGCTATGAAGATTGGCAAATTATCCGCATTCCAAGTGTTCCTTTTTTTGCTTTTAAAGACCGTCGTTTTGCCTATCGAGGTTTCAGCAAGGCGCTTGAAATTGCTAAACAGTATCAACTGGATGTTATCCATACTCAGACAGAATTTTCTCTTGGCTTGTTGGGGATTTGGATTGCGCGTGAATTGGAAATTCCCGTCATTCATACCTATCACACCCAGTATGAAGACTATGTCCATTATATTGCCAAGGGGATGTTGATTCGTCCTAGCATGGTCAAGTATCTGGTCAGAGGTTTCCTGCACGATGTGGATGGGGTTATTTGCCCTAGTGAGATTGTCCATGACTTGCTATCTGACTATAAGGTTAAGGTTGAAAAACGAGTCATTCCAACAGGGATTGAATTAGCCAAGTTTGAGCGTCCAGAAATCAAGCAAGAAAATCTAAAAGAACTACGTAGTAAACTAGGGATTCAAGATGATGAAAAGATGTTGCTTAGCCTTTCCAGAATTTCCTATGAAAAAAATATTCAAGCAGTATTAGCAGCCTTTGCAGAAGTTCTGAAAGAAGAAGACAAGGTTAAACTGGTGGTAGCTGGGGATGGTCCTTATCTGGATGACCTCAAAGAGCAAGCCCAGAAACTAGAGATTCAAGACTCTGTTGTCTTTACAGGGATGATTGCTCCTAGTGAGACAGCTCTTTACTATAAGGCGGCGGATTTCTTCATCTCGGCATCGACAAGTGAAACCCAAGGCTTGACCTACTTGGAAAGCTTAGCCAGTGGAACGCCTGTCATTGCTCATGGAAATCCTTATCTGGACAATCTTATCAGTGATAAAATGTTTGGAACCTTGTACTATGGGGAACATGATTTGGCCGGAGCTATTTTGGAAGCCCTGATTGCAACTCCAGATATGGATGAGCATACCTTATCAGAGAAATTGTACGAGATTTCAGCTGAGAACTTTGGAAAACGAGTGCATGAGTTTTATCTGGATGCCATTATTTCAAATAACTTCCAGAAAGATTTATCAAAAGATGATACGGTCAGCCAGCGTATCTTTAAGACAGTTTTGTATTTACCGCAACAGGTGGTTGCTGTGCCTGTAAAAGGCTCTAGACGCATGCTGAGGGCTTCAAAAACACAGTTAATCAGCATCAGAGATTATTGGAAAGACCATGAAGAATAGAAAGAGGAATAGCTATGAAAAAACAATTGATGAGAAGTGGTAGTGATCAAAAAATTGCTGGAGTATGTGCTGGGGTCGCAAATTATTTTGATATTGATCCGACTATTGTTCGTGTAATATGGGGTGTTCTTGCATTTTGTTATGGGGCAGGAATTGTAGCCTATATCATTTTATGGATTATTGCACCAGTAGCAACTGACTATTGAAAACTAGCTAAATTCATGCTAAGATAATAGAAAATAGAATGTAACGAAGGAGAAAAAAATGGCATTTGGAGATAATGGAAATCGTAAAAAAACTATGTTTGAGAAAATAACCTTGTTTATCGTGATTATCATGCTAGTAGCAAGTTTATTGGGAATTTTTGCAACTGCAATTGGTGCCCTCAGTAATCTATAAAATAGATTCAAGAAAATTTAGTGACTGGGATTTCCCAGCCCTTTTTTAAAGTGAGAAGAAAAAATGAGTATGTTTTTAGATACAGCCAAGATTAAGGTTAAGGCTGGTAATGGTGGTGATGGCATGGTTGCCTTTCGCCGTGAAAAATATGTCCCTAATGGCGGTCCTTGGGGTGGTGACGGAGGTCGTGGAGGTAATGTGGTCTTCGTTGTAGACGAAGGACTACGGACTTTGATGGATTTCCGCTACAATCGCCATTTCAAGGCTGATTCTGGTGAGAAAGGAATGACCAAAGGGATGCATGGTCGTGGTGCTGAAGACCTTAGAGTTCGAGTACCACAAGGTACGACTGTTCGTGATGCAGAGACTGGCAAGGTTTTGACAGATTTGATTGAACATGGTCAAGAATTTATCGTTGCCCACGGTGGTCGTGGTGGACGTGGAAACATCCGCTTTGCGACACCAAAAAATCCTGCACCGGAAATCTCTGAAAATGGAGAACCAGGTCAGGAACGTGAGTTACAATTGGAACTAAAAATCTTGGCGGATGTTGGTTTAGTAGGTTTCCCATCTGTTGGGAAATCAACACTTTTAAGTGTTATCACATCTGCTAAACCCAAAATCGGTGCCTACCACTTTACCACTATTGTGCCAAATTTAGGAATGGTTCGTACCCAATCAGGTGAATCCTTTGCAGTAGCTGATTTACCAGGTTTGATTGAAGGTGCTAGTCAAGGTGTTGGTTTGGGAACTCAGTTCCTCCGTCACATTGAGCGTACACGTGTCATCCTTCACATCATTGATATGTCAGCTAGCGAAGGGCGTGATCCATATGAGGATTATCTTGCCATCAATAAAGAGCTGGAATCATACAATCTCCGTCTCATGGAGCGTCCACAGATTATTGTAGCCAATAAGATGGATATGCCTGAGAGTCAGGAAAATCTTGAAGAATTCAAGAAAAAATTAGCTGAAAACTATGATGAATTTGAAGAGTTACCAGCTATCTTCCCAATATCTGGTTTGACCAAGCAAGGTTTGGCTACGCTTTTGGATGCTACAGCTGAATTGTTAGACAAGACACCAGAATTCTTGCTCTACGACGAGTCAGATATGGAAGAAGAAGCCTACTATGGATTTGACGAGGAAGAAAAAGCCTTTGAAATTAGTCGTGATGACGATGCAACATGGGTACTTTCTGGTGAAAAACTGATGAAACTCTTTAATATGACCAACTTTGATCGTGACGAATCAGTCATGAAATTTGCTCGCCAGCTTCGTGGTATGGGGGTTGATGAAGCCCTTCGTGCGCGTGGTGCTAAAGATGGTGACTTGGTCCGAATTGGTAAATTTGAGTTTGAATTTGTAGACTAGGAGATTGATATGGGAGATAAACCGATATCTTTCCGAGATGCGGATGGCAATTTTGTTTCTGCCGCAGACGTTTGGAATGAAAAGAAATTGGAAGAACTATTTAATCGTCTCAATCCAAATCGTGCCCTGAGATTGGCACGAACTAAAAAAGAAAATCCATCTTAAATACGTAAGATAAAACTCCAATTATCAGTCAAGTTAACTGTAACAAATAGAAGCTAAGATCTAGAAAGGGCAAAATTTGTCCTTTCTTTTCACTTATAAATTATAATATATTGAAATGGAATATAAACAAATAGACTAGGAAATTCAAATCAAATGACTAACAAGGCTTTATAAGTCGTGTTGTCCTATTCTACCTTCAAGACACTGATTTTTTCTATTGAAAAAGAATTTTTTTACAAAAATAGTTGGTTATTTAGTTTATTTATGCTATAATAGGAGCAATTATTTTTAGGAGGTGTCAGTATGTCTTATTTGTTTGAGATATTACCGAGTTTATTGAGCGGTGCAAGCATGACTTTACAGGTTTTTGCACTTGTCTTGATTTTTTCTATTCCCTTGGGCGTTTTGATTGCCTTTGCCTTGCAAGTCCATTGGAAGCTCCTCCATCATCTGATTAACATTTATATCTGGATCATGCGGGGGACACCCTTGCTCTTGCAATTGATCTTTATCTATTATGTGTTACCAAGCATTGGGATTCGTTTGGATCGTCTTCCTGCTGCTATCATTGCCTTTGTTTTGAATTATGCAGCTTACTTTGCTGAAATCTTCCGTGGGGGGATTGATACCATTCCTAAAGGTCAATATGAGGCTGCCAAGGTCTTGAAGTTTAATCCTTTTGATACAGTGCGCTATATTATTTTGCCTCAGGTGACCAAGATTGTTCTCCCTAGTGTATTTAATGAGGTTATGAGTTTGGTCAAGGATACCTCTCTGGTCTATGCTCTAGGAATTTCAGACCTTATCTTGGCTAGTCGCACAGCTGCCAACCGTGATGCTAGTCTGGTTCCTATGTTCTTGGCAGGAGCCATTTACTTGATTTTGATTGGGATTGTGACAATCATTTCCAAAAAAGTTGAGAAGAAGTACAGTTACTATAGATAGGAGGCTGTCATGTTAGAATTACGAAATATCAATAAAGTCTTTGGTGAAAAGCAAATTTTATCTAATTTCAGTCTAAAAATTCCTGAAAAGCAAATCCTGGCTATCGTTGGGCCTTCGGGTGGAGGGAAGACAACCCTCTTACGCATGCTTGCAGGTCTTGAAACCATTGATTCAGGGCAAATCTTTTATAATGAAGAACCTTTAGAATTGGATGAACTGGAGAAGCGCAATCTACTAGGATTTGTATTCCAAGATTTTCAACTTTTCCCTCATTTATCCGTTCTAGATAATTTGACCTTATCTCCTGTGAAAACCAGGGGAATGAAGCAGGATGAGGCTGAGAAGAAGGCGCGAGGTCTTTTGGAACAGTTAGGACTAGCAGGGCACGCAGATGTCTATCCATTTTCACTATCTGGTGGGCAAAAGCAGCGAGTAGCCTTGGCGCGTGCTATGATGATTGACCCGGAAATCATTGGCTACGATGAACCAACTTCTGCCCTAGATCCAGAATTACGCTTGGAAGTGGAAAAACTGATCTTGCAAAATAGGGAACTTGGCATGACACAGATTGTGGTTACCCATGATTTGCAGTTTGCGAAAAATATCGCAGATCAGATTCTCAAGGTTGAGCCCAAGTAGGAGGTGCTGATGACTAATAAGAAAATTGCTTTAGTATTGGTTTCGCTCCTAAGCCTCTTTTTAACTGCATGTACTCAGAAGGCTAGTGATCCAAAGCAGGATAACTGGGATAAGTATCAAGAGCAGGGGAGTATAACCATTGGTTTTGACAATACCTTCGTACCTATGGGATTTGAAGAAAAGAATGGCCAATATACAGGATTTGATATTGATTTGGCACAAGCTGTCTCAGAAAAATTAAGTGTTAAGGTGCAATTTCAACCAATTGACTGGGATATGAAGGAAACGGAATTGCAAAATGGAACTATAGATGCCATCTGGAATGGCTATTCTGCCACTGATGAACGGCGAGAGAAGGTTGCCTTTAGTATTCCATATATGGAAAATCAGCAAGTTCTAGTTGCCAAGAAAAGCCAGCAGATTCATTCAGTAGAGGATATGAAGGATAAGACCTTAGGTGCCCAAGCTGGGTCCTCTGGTTATTTGGATTTTGAAGCCCAGCCAGATTTACTGAAAAATCGTGTTAAAGACCAGAAGGCCAATCAATACCAGAGTTTCAATGAAGCCTTGATTGATTTGAAGAATGATCGAATTGATGCCTTGTTGATTGACCGAGTGTATGCTAATTACTATCTCCAGTCTGATGGTATATTAAATGACTACAATGTCTTTTCAGCAGGATTTGAAAGTGAATCCTTTGCGGTCGGAGTTAGACAAGCTGACAAAAGATTACTACAAGTTTTAAACCAAGCTTTTGTTCAACTTTACCAAGAAGGGAAGTTCCAAGAAATCAGCCAAAAATGGTTTGGAGAAGATGTAGCAACCAAAGAAGTGAAAAGTAGAGATTGAGTGTTACCTCAGTCTCTTTTTGCATCGAAAAATCCCCTGACAAGAGTCAGAGGATAAGAGTATTATTTCATTGTTGGGAAGAGCAATACATCACGGATAGTTGTTGTATCAGTGAGGAGCATGCAGAGACGGTCGATACCGATTCCCAAACCACCTGTTGGAGGCATACCATATTCAAGAGCCTCGATGTAGTCATAGTCGATGCCTGTCGCTTCATCGTCACCAAGTTCTTTGGCTTTAGCTTGGGCTTCGAAACGGCTAAGCTGATCGATTGGATCGTTCAACTCAGTAAAGGCATTACCGTACTCCTTAGTCATGATGAAGAGCTCGAAACGGTCAGTAAAGCGTTCGTCTTCAGGATTTTTCTTAGCAAGTGGAGATACAGCTACTGGATGTCCATAGACAAAGGTTGGTTGGATCAAGGTTTCTTCAACAAACTCTTCAAAGAAGGCATTGATAATATGGCCAACTTCAGTGTAGTGTTTCTCAACAGGAACTTTCTTCTCAGCAGCGATAGCTTTAGCTTCTTCCAAAGTCATGTCTTGCCAGAAATCTACACCAGTAATCTCTTTGATAGCATCCACCATGTGAACACGTTTAAATGGTTCGTTAATCTTGATTTCAGTACCTTGGTAGTTAACTGGACCATCACCTTTAACAGCTTTAGCAGCGTGCTGGATAATGCCTTCGGTCAAGTCCATGATGTCTTGGAAGTCTGCATAAGCTTGGTAGACTTCGATCGAAGTGAACTCAGGGTTATGAGTAGCATCCATTCCTTCGTTACGGAAGATACGACCAATTTCATAGACGCGTTCCATACCACCAACGATAAGGCGTTTTAAGTGAAGCTCAGTCGCGATACGAAGCACCATGTCAATGTTTTGAGCGTTGTGGTGAGTGATAAACGGACGAGCAGCAGCACCACCAGCTTCGTTATGAAGAACAGGTGTTTCCACTTCAAGGAATCCTTTTTGATCAAGGTAACGACGGATTTCAGAGATGATTTTTGAACGAGTAACAAAGCGTTCAAAGCTTTCACGGTTAGAAATCAAGTCAAGGTAACGTTTACGGTAAATTGTCTCAACGTCTGTCAAACCATGGAATTTCTCTGGCAGAGGACGAAGAGCCTTAGATAAGTGTGTGATGTGAGTCGCCTTGATAGAGAGTTCTCCCATATCTGTACGCATCACTTCACCTTCGACACCAAGGAAGTCACCAAGGTCTGCTTTTTTGAAGATTTCGTAGTTTTCTTCACCGACAGCATCCTTACGAACGTAAATCTGAATCTGGCCTTCGCGGTCTTGAAGGTGGGCAAATCCAACTTTACCTTTACCACGTTTGGTTACCAAGCGTCCTGCGATAGTAGCTGTTTCGTTTTTATCGTGCAATTGTTCTTTATCGAGGTCAGCAAATTTATCTTTTAATTCTTGTGAATTTGCAGTACGTTCAAAGCGTTTTCCAAAGGGATCGATTCCTTGTTCACGGAGCGCAGCCATTTTTTCACGGCGAACGATCTGCTGGTCATTTAGTTCTTCCATATGTTCTGTTGACATGGGATCCTCCTAGTTTTACTCAAAATTGAATACGATGAGTCATTTTTTGCGATACTCCCATTTTATCATAAATATCCAAGAAATTCACGGATAATCTTTAAAAACTAAAAAGAACTTGACACTAAAATCAAGTTCTGTTATTGATAGGAAGTATCATTCCAAGTATTGAGAGTGAATGTTTCAAAATCATGGGTTTCTAGAATTGTCAGGCTGGCATTTGCTAGACCGCCATCTTTACGAAGAAGTGGTTCTTTATATCCTAGAAGAGTACGAAGACTGGCAGTAAGATTGGCGCCGTGTCCGACAATTAGAATACGTTTAGCCGGACTATCTTTGAGTGATTTGATAAATTGGATGGTCCGTTGGGTTGTGCTATAGAGGGATTCAGCTCCGAACATTTGAGTGTCAAATTGAGCAAGATTAGATCGGAAAGCTTTGATTTGTTGCGGGTAAATAGCTTCCAAGGTTGCAATTTTCAAACCTTCCAACTTCCCCAGCTGCCATTCACGGAGATTAGAAACACTTTCTAAAGGACAGGGGGTCTGGAGTTGACTTTGGATAATCTCAGCAGATTTGACCGCTCGAGGTAAATCACTTGAATAAATCTGATCAAAAGGAATTTCCTTGAGATACTGGCCAAGTCGTTTTAGAGTGTCAATAGATTCAGGAAGAAGGGGAGAATCTCCACTAGCACCTTGAAAGCGTCCTTCTTGGTTCCAGAGGGTACGACCGTGGCGGACAAAGTAGAGTTTCATTACTTGTCCTCCAAGATATCTGCAAAGTCGGCCTTTACAAAGCTGGCCAATTCTTGTGGAGCGACGATAATGCTGTGACCAACTTCCCCAGCAGAGACAATCATTTGATCCAAGTCTAGAGCGATCTTATCGATAAAAATGGGGTAATTGTGTTTCTGACGAATTCCGACGGGATTATTGGCTCCATGAATGTAACCAGTTGTTTTTTCCAAGTCTTTTTGTGGAATCATGCTCACTTTTTTATTGCCAGAAATTTTGGCTAGTTTCTTTTCAGACAAGTGTTTAGTGATAGGAACAATTCCGATAATCGGTCCTGTCTTGTCTCCCAGAAGCGCCAAGGTTTTGAAAATCTGATCTCGTTCATAACCTTGAGGAAGCTCTCCTTCTAGGGCATTGATTTGAATCCCCTGATGTGGGATACCTGCTTTAGATAGGATTTGTTCCACCAATGTTTTTTTGATTTTAACTTTTTTTGCCATTATTTATACTTATCCTCCAATTGGCTCATCCAAATACCAAGCCAGATTCCCAGTGCAAAGAAGAAGGCGATGATGACATATCCAACAAGTGAAAGGCCTGTGTATTGGATGCTTTCAGCGTTTCCTGCATTTGGAATCAAGATCAAAAGGGTACTTGATAGGACGATACCGATGATAAAATGATAGACGCGTGAGTGGTAGTTATTTAAGGCATAATCCATCAATTTTGAAAAAATGATGAGAGTTGCACCTGCTCCGATTCCAATCGGGAAGAAGGTTCCCAAGAGGTCAAAGGTTTTAAAACCAGTCAACATGGGAGCATAGAGGCCTAAAATCAAAAGTAGATTTGATGGACTGAGGCCAGGAACTAATACGCCAAGAGCCAGCAGTGCACCAGCTAGGACGAAATTAAGAAAGCTGGCACTTAAGGTTCCAACGACAAAATTTAAGGCATAGAGTCCTAGTCCAGAAATGATAAAGGTTGCCCAGAACCAAGCCAAATCAATCTTGTCTCGGTCAGATTCTCGAGTTGATTCTTTGAGGAGGCTAGGAACTGTACCAATGATGGCGCCCGCAAAGCTCCATAAGACAAAGACCTGATAATTTTCAAGTAGGTATTCAATCGGGTAAGAAAATAAGCCGATTCCCAGAAGCATACCGATGGCAACTGGAATAAAGTACAAAACATTTTCTTTAAAGTCTTTAAAGGGATGGGCCAGAAAGCCAATCATCCGTTCATAAATTCCTAAGATTGCTGCTAGAACCCCTCCGGAAATTCCCGGTAGGATAAAACCAAGAGCAATCACAATCCCTTTAATAAGGCGTGCTAACCATGAGAGCATATTTTTCCTCCAACTATTTCTATTTCAAAAAATCCTTACTATATTGTATCACAATCAAACACAAAAAGAAAAAGCAAATGCTAAACAAATGCTTTTAAGGTTTTAAAAAGAGTTTTCGAAAGGTTTCTTCTTTGTTTTTTAAGGAAGAAATGACGTTGATATCCAAATCGTGGTCAAAGCCAGCAATTTTTCCTTTAGAAGTGTACTGGTGGATGTCGTAATCTAAGTCCGTATTAGGTTTGCTTTCGAAAAATCCAGTATTTGAACCGTATGAAGGAATCCAAACAGAGGTAAACTTGTCTGTATCAATACTGTGTTCTTCCATGAAGTAGACCCCAACGTAGATGCCGATATTTTTTGCACCAAGTGATTCTAGTTTTGCTCGAAAGGCTTCAACACCTTCGTTCATATTGGACATGGTTTTATCTTCCACGTCTAGCCAATAGTAACTAGGGCTGTATGGCGATGAAGCGTTATAAAAAACTTCAGCAGCTTTTTCCATCTCCTGGACATTTTTTCCGGCTACATAGGCATAGACACCAACTGGGACATTTCGTTTTTGAAACTCAGTGATATGGGTTTTAAAGGCCTTATCAACACCATTAACATAGGAAGCATCGTTTTCTTTTGAAGACTGAGCACCACTATGGACGCGAACGATAGCTCCAGAAATATTTTGAGACAGAGTATCGTAATTTATTTCCTCAGGACGCTGCCAACCAGAAACATCAATCACCGGTTTATCTATATTATGTAGCGCTTGCGATTCTACTTGCGCGATATTTGACTTTGTTTTTACAGGATGGTCCTCAAAACGAGGGCGATTCAGGATTAAAATGAAAATCATAATCCCAAAAAAACCAAACAAAATAAGCGGATTAATTTTCTTTCTCATATCTCATAATTTTACCTTAAAAATGAAAAAAAATCAAAAAAAATACTCAAAAAATGGGTTAAGGAAGGGACTTTGGAGCATTTTTTCATTCAAGAGCGCGGAATGATTTGAAATATGGTATAATAAAAGGGAATTTCTAGAGAAAAGAGAAGATTATGTCAAATTATGCCATTATTTTAGCAGCGGGTAAAGGGACTCGCATGAAATCTGATTTGCCAAAAGTTTTGCACAAGGTTGCGGGTATTTCTATGTTGGAACATGTTTTCCGTAGTGTGGGAGCTATCCAACCTGAAAAGACAGTAACAGTTGTAGGACACAAGGCGGAATTGGTTGAAGAGGTCTTGGCTGGACAGACAGAATTTGTGACTCAATCTGAACAGTTAGGTACCGGTCATGCAGTTATGATGACAGAGCCTATTCTAGAAGGTTTGTCTGGTCACACCTTGGTCATCGCAGGGGATACTCCTTTAATCACAGGTGAAAGCTTGAAAAACTTGATTGATTTCCACATCAATCATAAAAATGTGGCGACTATCTTGACTGCTGAAACGGACAATCCTTTTGGCTATGGACGAATTGTTCGTAATGATAATGCAGAGGTTCTTCGCATTGTTGAGCAGAAGGATGCTACAGATTTTGAAAAGCAAATCAAGGAAATCAACACTGGAACTTACGTTTTTGACAACGAGCGTTTGTTTGAGGCTTTGAAAAATATCAATACCAACAACGCTCAAGGCGAATACTATATTACAGATGTCATTGGCATTTTCCGTGAAGCTGGTGAAAAAGTTGGCGCTTATACTTTGAAAGATTTTGATGAAAGTCTTGGGGTAAATGACCGTGTGGCACTTGCGACAGCTGAGTCAGTCATGCGTCGTCGCATCAATCATCAACACATGGTCAATGGTGTTAGCTTTGTCAATCCAGAAGCAACTTATATCGATATTGATGTTGAGATTGCTCCTGAAGTTCAAATCGAAGCCAATGTTACCTTGAAGGGGCAAACAAAAATTGGTGCTGAGACTGTTTTGACAAACGGTACTTATGTGGTGGATAGCACTATCGGAGCAGGAGCTGTCATTACCAATTCTATGATTGAGGAAAGTAGTGTTGCAGACGGTGTAACAGTCGGTCCTTACGCCCACATTCGTCCAGGTTCAAGTCTGGGTGCCCAAGTTCATATTGGAAACTTTGTTGAGGTGAAAGGTTCTTCAATCGGCGAGAATACCAAGGCTGGTCATTTGACTTATATCGGAAACTGTGAAGTGGGTAACCATGTTAACTTTGGTGCTGGAACCATTACAGTCAACTATGACGGCAAAAACAAATACAAGACAGTCATTGGTAACAATGTCTTTGTTGGTTCAAATTCAACCATTATTGCGCCAGTTGAGTTAGGTGACAATTCCCTCGTTGGTGCTGGTTCAACCATTACTAAAGACGTTCCAGCGGATGCTATTGCTATTGGTCGTGGTCGTCAGGTCAATAAAGACGAATATGCAACACGCCTTCCTCATCATCCTAAGAATCAGTAGGAGTCTATCATGGAATTTGAAGAAAAAACGCTTAGCCGAAAAGAAATCTATCAAGGACCAATATTTAAACTGGTTCAAGATCAGGTTGAATTACCAGAAGGCAAGGGAACTGCCCAACGGGATTTGATTTTCCACAATGGAGCTGTCTGTGTTTTAGCTGTAACGGATGAGCAAAAACTTATCTTGGTCAAGCAGTACCGCAAAGCCATTGAGGCAGTCTCTTACGAAATTCCAGCTGGGAAATTGGAAGTAGGAGAAAATACAGACCCTGTGGCAGCAGCTCTGCGTGAACTGGAGGAAGAAACAGCCTATACAGGGAAGTTAGAACTCTTGTATGACTTTTATTCAGCTATTGGCTTTTGTAATGAAAAGTTGAAACTATACCGAGCTAGCGATTTGACAAAGGTGGAAAATCCGCGTCCCCAGGATGAAGATGAGATCTTGGAAGTCCTTGAAGTGAGCCTAGAAGAAGCTAAGGAATTAATCCAATCAGGTCATATTTGTGATGCCAAGACAATTATGGCTGTTCAATATTGGGAATTGCACAAAAAATAGAGGAGGTCAGTATGGGTAAACCTTTATTAACGGATGAAATGATTGAAAGAGCTAATAGAGGCGAAAAAATTTCGGGTCCCCCTTTTCTTGATGACGAGGAAACCAAGATTTTACCAACCTCTTCTTCCCGTTTTGGTTATGCTAATCCTAAGGATTATGGTTTTAGCCAGGAAACCTTGAAGATTCAGGTCGAACCGTCTATTCATAAAAGCCGTCGCATTGAAAATACCAAGAGAAATGTCTTCAATTCTAAACTGAATAAAATCTTATTTGCAGTCACCTTTCTCTTGATTTTGCTTGTCTTAGCAATGAAACTTTTGTAATAGAAAAGGAATTGAAATGAAAATTGGAATTATTGCGGCTATGCCAGAAGAACTGGCTTATCTGGTCCAGCATCTAGAAAATGCCCAGGAGCAAGTTGTTTTAGGCAATACCTATCATACAGGAAGCATTGCCTCGCATGAAGTCGTTCTCGTAGAGAGCGGAATTGGTAAGGTCATGTCTGCTATGAGTGTGGCGATTTTAGCTGATCATTTCCAGGTAGACGCTTTGATTAATACGGGATCTGCTGGGGCAGTAGCAGAAGGTATTGCTGTTGGGGATGTTGTGATTGCCGACAAATTAGCCTATCATGATGTGGATGTCACAGCTTTTGGCTATGCTTATGGGCAAATGGCGCAACAACCGCTTTATTTCGAATCAGATAAAAACTTTGTTGCCAAAATCCAAAAGAGTCTATCTCAATTGGATCAAAACGGGCATCTTGGTTTGATTGCCACAGGAGATAGTTTTGTTGCAGGAAATGATAAGATAGAAGCGATTAAGTCTCATTTCCCAGATGTTTTAGCCGTGGAGATGGAGGGGGCAGCGATTGCTCAGGCAGCTCATGCCCTTAATCTTCCAGTCTTAGTCATCCGAGCTATGAGTGATAATGCCAACCATGAAGCAAACATCTCTTTTGATGAGTTTATTATCGAAGCTGGATGTCGCTCTGCCCAAGTCTTATTAGCCTTTTTGAAGGCCTTAAATTAAGCGAAAATTTGACAGTTTTTCTAGCTTATGATAAGATTTAAGTAAAGAAAAGCTAGAAAACGTTTCAGAGGATATTATGAGTATTGAAATGACCGTCAGTGAGATTGCAGAGGTCTTAGGATTATCTCGCCAAGCAATCAATAACCGTGTCAAAGAATTACCAGAAGAAGACACAGATAAAAATGACAAAGGGGTAACAGTCGTTACCAGAAGTGGCTTGATTAAGCTAGAAGAAATCTATAAAAAAACGATTTTTGAAGATGAGCCTGTCAGTGAAGATGTCAAGCAGCGTGAACTGATGGAGATTCTAGTTGATGAGAAGAATGCAGAAATTCTCCGTCTCTATGAACAATTAAAAGCCAAGGATCGTCAGTTATCAGAAAAAGATGAGCAGATGCGCATCAAAGACCGTCAGATTGCTGAGAAAGACAAACAACTCGATCAGCAGCAACAATTGACTCTTCAAGCCATGAAGGATCAAGAAAATCTCAAGCTAGAGCTGGACCAAGCAAAAGAAGAAGTCCAATCCACTAAGAAAGGCTTTTTTGCTCGTTTATTTGGAGGATAATCAAGGAGCTGTTTAGGTTAAATGCTAACCTGATGGCTTCTTTTGTTTCTAAATAGTATAGTTGCTCAAGTAATACTCAATGAAAATCAAAGAGCAAACTAGGAAACTAGCCGTAGGCTGTACTTGAGTACGGCAAGGCGACGTTGACGTGGTTTGAATTTGATTTTCGAAGAGTATAAAATAACAGTATAGGAGAGGTAGAAAATGGAACGATTAGAAGATTACATTGCTTTTGACTTAGAATTTAATCAGCATGAAGGACAAACACACTTGATTCAAGTATCGGCAGTGCGTTTTAGAGATGGTCAGGAAATTGACGCCTATGATTCCTATGTCCATACTAGTGTGCCTCTAAAGAGTTTTATCAATGGATTGACGGGGATTACAGCTGAGACCTTAAAAGATGCTCCTCCAGTGGAGAAAGTCATCAAAGATTTCCAAGAGTTTGTGGGTTCTTTGCCGATGGTTGGATACAATGCTGCTAAAAGTGATTTGCCTATTCTAGCAGAGCATGGTTTAGACTACAGCCAGCAGTACAAGGTGGATTTGTATGATGAAGCTTTTGAACGTCGGAGTTCGGATTTACATGGTATTGCCAATCTCAAATTGCAAACTGTTGCCTCATTTCTTGGATTTCAAGGTCAGTCCCATAATAGCTTAGAAGATGCTCGTATGACAGCGCGTGTTTACGAGTCCTTTATAGAGTCGGATCAAGCTAGAGAATTGTTAGGGACAGAAAGTAGTCTATCAAATAATCCTTTTGGTGGCTTGGACTTGTCTCAATTATTTGACTAGGAGTGCCTATGAAACCTGAAAAACCTAAAAATCTAGGTTTTAGGAAAATCTACTTTAATCTAGATAAAATTCTCTTTCTCTTTTTCTTGATATTCATGATGATTGAGTTTGTCTGGTTACCACTTAATTCTTGGATTGCCGGACTTTTACTCCGTCAGACAGGTTATCTCTTTCTTTCCTACAACAATATTTTTGCCATTATAACGGGCTCACCCTTTGTTAGTCTTGCTTTATTTGTTCTGGTAATCGTTAATTTACTGATCGCCTATTACCAGATAGGACTTCTCTTTATCGGAGCTCGACACCTCCTCTATCATGAAAAGAGAACTCTGCTGGAGTATAGTCGCAAGGTCTTTCGCCAAAGTTTCTTATTTATGAGACAAGTGACGATTTCCAAAATGGCCTTTATCTTCTTTTATGTCATGATGCTTTTTCCATTGATTCGAAAGATTTTAAAGATTTACTATCTCAATAAAATTGTCATTCCGGACTTTATCGTTGATTATGTGGAAGACAAGTATTGGCTTGTAGGTATAGTGGTTACTATTCTTGCCTTGATACTGTTTTACATTTCAGTACGTTTCATGTTTGCCCTACCTCAGCTTTTATTTGAGAAAAAAACAGTCAAAGAAGCTGTCAGATACAGTCTAGAGAAGACAAGAAAGCACTCCTGGTTTTATACTTGGAACTTGCTTTGGATTGTCGTCAAAACCTACCTATTTTTCATTCTTCTGTTGATTCCAATCCTAGCAAGTCAGACACTGATGGATGGTCTGACCCATAAGGAATCTCTTGTTCTGGGAATTATCAACTTTGTCTTGATAAAGAATTTCCACTATATAGCCTTGACTTACTTTCTCATTAAGTTTGTTTCCTTCTTAACGGGAGAAGAACTAGAAATCACACCAAGGAGAAAGAAAGATCACTGGATGAGATGGGGAGTGATGGGCTGTGCTTGTATCTTTTTCGCTCTTGAGGGTTATGTTTATTTAGAAGCTCCAGTTTCACATAAACCTTTAATTATCTCTCATCGCGGTGTTTCAGATAAAAATGGTGTTCAAAATACCGTCCAATCACTAGAAAAAACCGCTCAGTTATCTCCAGATTTCGTTGAGACAGATGTTCAGGAAACAAAAGATGGCCAGTTTGTCATGATGCATGATGCCAATATCAAGAATCTGACAGGAGTCAATGCCAATCCCCAAGATTTAACTTTGGAAGAATTAACTAAACTAAATATTTCAGAAAATGGTTATCATAGCAAGGTGTCTAGTTTTGATGATTATCTCAATAAAGCCAATGAATTGCATCAAAAACTCCTCATTGAGATTAAAACCAGTCGAAAAGATAGCCCAGATATGATGAAACGCTTTATGGAAAAATATGGAAGTATCATCAAGCAAAATGGTCACCAAATGCAATCCTTAGACTACCATGTGATTGACCAGGTGCTAGCCTACGATTCTCAAATTCCAGTCTATTTCATCCTACCTTATAATAGTATTTTTCCAAGAACCAAGGCTACAGGTTATACCATGGAGTATTCAACTTTAGATGAAAATTTTGTCAACAAGCTTTGGAATACCGATCAGAAATTGTACGTGTGGACCATCAATAGTTCAGAGTCCTTTGATAAATCTGTTCAGTTAGGAGCTGATGGCATGATAACGGATGACTTGGAAATGATTCAAGATCAAGTTACCATTGCCCAAGAAGACCCTGAGTATACTGAATTGCTTTTCAAACAGGCCATGGAATTCTTTAATTTTTAGTAAGCAAAAAGAGGTTGATCAAAAATTCACCTCTAAAATAGTAAAAAAACGAGCGATGTATCAGTTGGATATGCTCGTTTTATTATGCCATGGTTTATAATTGATACTCAATGAAAATCAAAGAGCAAACTAGGAAGCTGGCCGCAGGTTGCTCAAAGTACAACTTTGAGGTTGCAAATAAAACTGACGAAGTCAGTAACATACGTACGGTAAGGTGATGCTGACGTGGTTTGAAGAGATTTTCGAAGAGTATGAAATAAGAATAAAACAGGAAGTAATGCCTATGAAGTGGTTGAACTAGGTTATTTATGTCAGATGTAAAAGGGTTACTAACTTCTGCGTGAAGAAGGCTTTCGAATTTATGTCAAACAGAAAATGGATGTTTCCCCTTTTGGGGCAGATGAGAGAGTATTGTTGGCATGTGCAGAGTTTATGTTAGAAATAAATAAGCTGACATAACATAGCTAGGATTCATCTTTATGAGTATGAATCTCACAAAATTGGTCAAGAATCTAGCATCTAAAACATCAATTATACAAAAACACAGTCTCTTTTTGGCTTGATTGTGGTCAAGACAGAAGTTACTGCGCAGTTTTATTTTTGAGTTGATTTTTTCTTAGACCATGTGCTTACTGAGGATTGCTTTTATTTTCTGAAGTTGGAGTATTGGACTGTTTTTCATTTTCAGTGGTAGGTTTACTTAGAGCAGGTGTAGTAGAGTCCTGAGTTGCTGTTTTCTGCTCTTCTTTTTTCTCCTCCTTGACGCTGGATTTTGGCGTTTCTTCTTGCTGTATTTTTTCTTGAGAAGTGTTATTTTCCTTATTGGGACTGGTGTTTTCCTTAGGGGATTCCTTTTGAATTTCTTTGACAATGGTTGTGGTCTGGCTTGTCGTAGGTTCTTTTTTAGTATTTTTATTATTATCCAAGGCGTTCATGATCGTGATAGTCGCAGTAATCAAGCCAAGGATACTACCGATAGTAGCAACGGTTTTTTGAAAGACCGTGAAGCCTTTTTTGATGTGTTCTGTTTTTGGTTTTGAAGTTCTACGATAATTAGACATGCATTCTCTCCTTTGATTAAAACTTATTATACCGCATTTCTTTAAAAAAATCTTAAAAAAAGAGGAATTGCCCTTTCTTGTCGCAGGCTCCGTTTCATGATACAATAGAAGGAGTGATTTTAGAAAGCGTGAGAAAACATGATTTACTTTGATAATTCGGCGACGACCAAGCCTTATCCTGAAGCCCTTGAAACTTATATGCAGGTCGCTTCAAAAATTTTAGGAAATCCATCTAGTCTCCATGGTTTGGGAGACCAGGCAACACGAATCTTAGATGCTTCTCGCCAACAGATTGCAAATTTAATAGGTAAGAAAAGCGATGAAATCTTCTTTACTTCTGGTGGGACAGAAGGAGATAACTGGGTCATCAAGGGTGTGGCCTTTGAAAAAGCCCAGTTTGGCAAGCACATCATCGTATCAGCCATTGAACATCCAGCAGTCAAGGAATCAGCTCTTTGGTTGAAATCTCAAGGTTTTGAAGTGGATTTGGCTCCAGTAGATGAGAAAGGATTTGTCGATGTTGAGGCGCTAGCAGATTTGATACGACCAGATACGAACCTCGTTTCCATCATGGCAGTGAACAATGAAATTGGCTCTGTTCAGCCCATTGAGGCTATTTCAGAACTGTTAGCAGACAAGCCGACTATTTCCTTCCACGTTGATGCGGTTCAGGCACTTGCCAAGATTCCGACTGAAAAGTATCTGACAGAACGAGTGGATTTCGCGACTTTTTCTAGTCACAAGTTCCACGGAGTTCGTGGTGTTGGTTTTGTCTATATCAAGTCTGGCAAGAAGATTACGCCTCTTTTAACAGGTGGTGGTCAGGAACGTGATTACCGTTCGACAACTGAAAATGTGGCAGGAATTGCAGCGACTGCCAAGGCTCTCCGCTTGTCTATGGAAAAGCTAGATATCTTTAGGAGCAAGACTGGGCAGATGAAGTCAGTAATTCGTCAAGCACTTCTGGACTATCCAGATATTTTTGTCTTTTCGGATGAGGAAGACTTCGCCCCTCATATTCTGACTTTTGGAATCAAGGGTGTTCGTGGTGAAGTCATCGTTCACGCCTTTGAAGACTATGATATTTTTATCTCAACGACCTCTGCTTGTTCGTCCAAGGCTGGGAAACCTGCAGGAACCCTGATTGCCATGGGAGTGGACAAGGATAAGGCTCAGTCAGCTGTGCGTCTTAGCCTAGACCTTGAAAATGATATGAGTCAGGTCGAGCAGTTTTTGACCAAGTTAAAATTGATTTACAATCAAACTAGAAAAGTAAGATAGGAGCATTCATGCAATATTCAGAAATTATGATTCGCTACGGTGAGCTGTCAACAAAGGGCAAAAACCGTATGCGTTTCATCAATAAACTTCGCAATAATATTTCAGACGTTTTGTCTATCTATCCCCAAGTTAAGGTAACGGCAGATCGCGACCGTGCCCACGCTTACCTCAATGGAGCAGATTACACAGCAGTAGCAGAATCGCTCAAACAAGTATTTGGGATTCAAAACTTTTCCCCTGTTTATAAGATTGAAAAATCTGTAGAAGTTCTGAAGTCTTCTGTGCAAGAGATTATGCAGGACATCTACAAGGAAGGCATGACCTTTAAGATTTCTAGCAAGCGTAGCGACCACAACTTTGAACTCGACAGTCGTGAACTCAACCAAACCCTTGGAGGTGCTGTTTTTGAAGCTATTCCAAATGTGCAAGCTCAAATGAAAAGTCCTGACATCAATCTTCAGGTGGAGATACGTGAAGAAGCAGCCTATCTTTCTTATGAAACCATTCGTGGGGCTGGTGGTTTGCCAGTTGGAACTTCAGGTAAAGGGATGCTCATGTTGTCAGGAGGGATTGACTCACCTGTAGCAGGTTATCTTGCACTGAAACGTGGGGTGGATATCGAGGCAGTTCACTTTGCCAGCCCACCCTACACCAGTCCTGGAGCCCTTAAAAAAGCCCAAGATTTGACTCGTAAATTGACCAAGTTTGGGGGCAATATCCAGTTTATCGAAGTGCCTTTCACAGAGATTCAAGAGGAAATCAAGGCCAAAGCGCCAGAAGCCTACCTTATGACCTTGACGCGTCGTTTTATGATGCGGATTACCGATCGTATTCGTGAGGTACGAAATGGTTTAGTTATCATCAATGGGGAAAGTCTTGGTCAAGTAGCCAGCCAAACCCTCGAAAGCATGCAGGCTATCAATGCAGTTACCAACACTCCTATCATCCGTCCAGTTGTGACAATGGATAAGTTGGAAATCATTGACATTGCTCAGGAAATTGACACCTTTGACATTTCTATCCAGCCTTTTGAAGACTGTTGTACCATTTTTGCGCCAGATCGTCCAAAGACTAATCCTAAGATTAAGAATGCGGAGCAGTACGAAGCGCGTATGGATGTTGAAGCTTTGGTTGAACGAGCTGTGGCTGGAATCATGATTACTGAGATTACACCGCAGGCTGAAAAAGATGAAGTGGATGACTTGATTGACAATCTTCTCTAATCAGAAAATCCAGAAGAATTTAGAAAAATAGATGAAAAAGTTAGTTTTTAATTCCAAAAGTGGAAGCAAAACTAACTTTTTTTCTATAATTGTGATATAATAAAATAAAATTTTGAATATAGAGAGTTTTCTGACAATGAATCAATCCTACTTTTATCTAAAAATGAAAGAACACAAGCTTAAGGTTCCTTATACAGGTAAGGAGCGCCGTGTGCGTGTTCTTCTGCCTAAAGATTATGAGAAAGACACGAATCGTTCCTATCCTGTTATTTACTTTCATGACGGGCAAAATGTTTTTTATAGCAAGGAGTCTTTCATTGGCCATTCATGGAAGATTATACCAGCTATTAAGCGTAATCCTGATATCAGTCGCATGATTGTCGTAGCCATTGATAATGATGGCATGGGGCGGATGAATGAGTATGCGGCATGGAAATTCCAAGAATCTCCTATCCCAGGGCAGCAGTTTGGCGGTAAGGGTGTGGAGTATGCCGAGTTTGTTATGGAGGTGGTCAAGCCATTTATCGATGAGACCTACCGTACCAAAGCTGATCGCCAGCATACGGCTATGATTGGGTCTTCACTAGGAGGCAATATTACCCAGTTTATCGGTTTGGAATACCAAGACCAAATTGGCTGTCTAGGGGTCTTTTCATCTGCCAACTGGCTCCATCAAGAAGCCTTTAATCGTTATATCGAGCGCAAGAAACTATCGCCTGACCAGCGTATCTTTATCTATGTTGGAACAGAAGAAGCAGATGATACGGACAAGACCCTGATGGCAGGTAATATCAAACAAGCCTATATCGATTCGTCTCTTCGCTATTACCATGATTTGGTAGCAGGGGGAGTACACTTGGGCAATCTTGTCTTAAAAGTTCAGTCTGGTGCCATCCATAGTGAAATCCCTTGGTCGGAAAATTTACCAGACTGTCTGAGATTTTTTGCAGAGAAATGGTAAGTTAGAAAAGGAGAAGGCCAATGCATATTGAAAACCTTAGCCACTGGAGTGGCAATCTTAACCGTGAAATGTACCTTAACCGTTATGGTCATGCTGGGATTCCAGTTGTGGTCTTTGCTTCATCAGGTGGTAGTCACAATGAATACTATGATTTTGGCATGATTGATGCTTGTGCTTCCTTTATCGAGGAAGGCCGTGTTCAGTTCTTTACCCTATCCAGTGTAGACAGTGAGAGCTGGTTGGCCACTTGGAAAAACGGTCACGACCAAGCGGAGATGCATCGTGCCTACGAGCGCTATGTGATTGAGGAGGCCATTCCTTTTATCAAGCATAAGACAGGTTGGTTTGATGGTATGATGACGACAGGTTGCTCCATGGGCGCCTACCATGCAGTCAACTTTTTTCTCCAACATCCAGATGTCTTTACCAAGGTGATTGCTCTTAGTGGTGTTTACGATGCACGTTTCTTTGTCGGCGATTACTACAATGACGATGCCATTTACCAAAACTCGCCAGTAGATTATATCTGGAACCAGAACGACGGCTGGTTTATTGACCGTTATCGTCAGGCAGAGATTGTGCTTTGTACGGGTCTCGGTGCCTGGGAACAAGATGGCTTGCCATCCTTCTACAAGCTTAAAGAAGCCTTTGACCAGAAACAAATTCCAGCCTGGTTTGCTGAATGGGGACACGATGTCGCCCACGACTGGGAATGGTGGCGCAAACAAATGCCTTATTTCCTTGGAAATCTCTATTTATAAAAGGAGTTACCTATGAATTACCTTGTTATTTCTCCCTACTATCCGCAAAACTTTCAACAGTTTACCATCGAACTTGCCAATAAAGGTATCACCGTCTTGGGAATTGGTCAGGAACCTTACGAGCAACTGGATGAGCCCTTGCGCAATAGCCTGACCGAGTATTTCCGTGTTGATAATCTTGAGAACATAGACGAAGTCAAACGTGCAGTTGCTTTTCTCTTTTATAAACATGGTCCTATCGACCGCATCGAATCTCATAATGAATACTGGCTTGAGTTAGATGCAAGTCTTCGTGAGCAATTCAATGTTTTTGGTGCCAAACCAGAGGATCTCAAAAAGACGAAATATAAGTCTGAAATGAAGAAGCTTTTCAAAAAAGCTGGTGTCCCTGTAGTCCCTGGAGCTGTTATCAAGACGGAAGCAGATGTGGATCAAGCTGTGAACGAAATCGGTCTTCCAATGATTGCCAAACCTGATAATGGAGTGGGAGCAGCCGCAACCTTTAAGCTTGAAACAGAAGACGATATCAATCACTTCAAGCAAGAATGGGATCATTCGACCGTTTATTTCTTTGAAAAATTTGTCACTTCCAGCGAAATTTGCACCTTTGACGGACTTGTGGACAAGGATGGCAAGATTGTCTTTTCAACGACTTTCGACTATGCCTATACACCGCTGGATCTCATGATTTACAAGATGGACAATTCTTATTACGTTCTCAAGGATATGGATCCTAAATTACGTAAATATGGTGAGGCCATTGTCAAAGAATTTGGTATGAAAGAACGGTTCTTCCATATTGAGTTCTTCCGTGAAGGGGACGACTACATTGCCATTGAGTACAATAACCGTCCTGCAGGTGGTTTTACCATTGATGTTTATAACTTTGCTCATTCCTTGGACCTCTATCGTGGCTATGCAGCTATTGTCGCGGGAGAAGAGTTCCCAGCGTCAGATTTTGAACCGCAGTATTGTTTGGCTACTTCTCGCCGTGCAAATGCTCACTATGTCTATTCTGAGGAGGACTTGCTTGACAAATATAGCCAGCAGTTCAAGGTTAAAAAAATCATGCCAGCGGCCTTTGCGGAACTTCAAGGAGATTACCTGTATATGTTGACAACTCCGAGTCGACAAGAAATGGATCAGATGATTAAGGACTTTGGTCAGCGTCAGGCTTGAGAGACTATCGGATTAAGGAAATTCACTCCCTTAGTCCTTTTGTTTTTTTATGAGAAACACAGCGGATTGACACAAGAGTAGGACAATTTTTGAGGTGCTTTTTAATATGAGCCCAGGTTTTCTCAATAAGATTGTACTCAGGTGAGTGGGGAGGAATAAGAAATAAAGCTACTTTTTCTGGGGCTTATTCATAGTAGGTGTGATTCTTTTTTTCGAATGTATCCCATAGCTTTGAGAGCATAGTGGATAGTATAGTAGATTGAAATAAGATGTGAACGAAGTGATTGAGAAAGTCAATTTTTTCTAGAAATGTTTTAGCAACCGTAATGTGCTATTCTAGATTCAATACGCTATAGTTGATGACAGCCAAATTCAGAAGCTATTTCAGTCAAATAAGCGTCTGGATTCTCAGTAAGATAGTTTTTAAGTCTATCTCTATCAACTTTTCTTGGTTTTGTTCCTTTTACTTGATGGTTTAGATCACCTATTTTCTCTTTTAGATAATGATATTACGTGAGATTTGGAAAACGTGTGATGTTTCTGTTATACTACCTATTCGCTTACAATAGGCGAGAACTTTTTTTACGTAAATCTATTGAATATGGCATAAGATGACTGCACCACATTGTGTACTATCTTTAGTTCATTTTGTCATATTTCTGTCGAAACAGGTTACTAATATTAATGTACGGGCTCTATGTATGTCAAAAATAAGTTCAGTTATTGAATAGATTTTACTAAACGAGATAGAAGAATAATTTGAGTCTTTTATGCAATCTCCATATAGGATTCATTACGACAGATACCTTAGATTCTTTTTATTGAAGAAATTTTCTGAAAATTACAAAATATACTTGCTATTTTAGAAAAAAAGTGTAGAATATAAGAAATAGGTTTTTAGAATAAGGAGTGGAATATGACAGTAACGATTGATTGGGAAAACCTTGGTTTCTCCTATATGAAATTACCTTATCGCTATATTGCTCATTTTAAAAATGGACAATGGAATCAAGGAGAACTTACAGAAGATGCAACCTTGCATATTTCAGAGTCTTCTCCAAGTCTTCACTATGGTCAACAAGCCTTTGAAGGTTTGAAAGCTTACCGTACTAAGGATGGCAGTGTTCAACTTTTCCGTCCTGACGAAAATGCTAAACGTCTGCAACGTACTTGTAATCGTCTCTTGATGCCACAAGTTCCGACAGACATGTTTGTAGAAGCTTGTAAGGCAGTTGTCCGCGCGAATGAAGAATACGTACCACCATATGGAACAGGTGGAACCCTTTATCTTCGTCCACTTTTGATTGGTGTTGGAGATATTATCGGGGTTAAACCAGCAGAGGAATACATTTTCACCATCTTTGCTATGCCAGTTGGAAATTACTTTAAGGGTGGTTTGGTCCCAACCAACTTCTTAATTCAGGATGAATACGACCGTGCAGCGCCAAATGGTACAGGTGCAGCTAAAGTTGGTGGGAACTATGCTGCCAGTCTCTTGCCAGGGAAATTGGCCAAGTCACGTCATTTCTCAGATGTTATCTATCTAGACCCTTCAACTCATACAAAGATTGAAGAAGTCGGTTCAGCTAACTTCTTTGGAATTACAGCTGACAATGAGTTTGTAACACCATTGAGTCCATCTATCTTGCCATCTATTACTAAGTATTCTTTGCTTTATTTGGCAGAACACCGCTTGGGCTTGACTCCTATTGAGGGAGATGTCCCAATTGATAACCTTGACCGTTTTGTAGAGGCAGGTGCCTGTGGTACAGCAGCAGTTATTTCGCCAATTGGTGGAATTCAGCACGGCGATGATTTCCATGTATTCTATAGTGAAACAGAAGTTGGCCCTGTGACTCGTAAACTCTATGATGAATTGACAGGTATTCAGTTTGGTGATATTGAAGCGCCAGAAGGTTGGATTGTAAAAGTAGATTAAAACAAACAAAAGGAGATTTTTGATGAAATCGAAAAAGTGGCTCTTAACAGCAGGAGTGGTCCTGAGCACAACAGCTCTTTTAGTGGCTTGTGGAAAAGCTGATAAAGAAGCAGATGCACCGACAACATTTTCATATGTCTATGCAGTAGATCCAGCATCTTTGGACTATAGTATAGCGACTCGTACATCTACAACAGATGTCATCGGGAACGTGGTTGATGGCTTGATGGAAAACGACCAATACGGAAATGTTATTCCTTCCTTGGCTGAGGATTGGTCTGTGTCAAAAGATGGTTTGACTTATACCTACAAACTTCGTAAAGGAGTTAAATGGTACACTTCTGAAGGTGAAGAATATGCAGAAGTAACAGCCCATGACTTTGTAACAGGATTGAAACATGTAGCTGATGGTAAGTCAGACGGTGTCTCGCTCATCCAAAATTCAATTAAGGGTTTGGATGCCTACATGACTGGTGAGACCAATGATTTCTCTACAGTTGGTGTTAAGGCCTTGGACGATTATACAGTTGAATATACCTTAAACAAACCAGAAAGCTTCTGGAACTCTAAAGTCACAACAGCGACGATGTTGCCTGTAAATGAAGAGTTTTTGAAGGCATCAGGTAAAGATTATGGAGCAGTTACTCCAGCAGGGATTCTTTACAATGGTCCTTATATCTTGAAGACCTTGACTTCTAAATCGTTAATCGAATACGAGAAAAATCCAAACTACTGGGATAAAGAAAAGGTAAAAATAGAGAAAATCAAATTGACCTACTACGATGGTTCTGATCAGGAATCCTTGATTCGTAGCTTCTCTTCAGGTGCCTATACGACAGCCCGTCTCTTCCCAAGTAGCTCAAACTTTGCTTCAACTTTGGAACAATACGGAGATAAAATCACCTATAGCCCACAGGATTCAAGTAGTTATTACTTCACCTTTAACGTAAATCGTCAGTCATATAATAAAACTGCGAAAACAAGTGAAGAGCAAAAGACTTCTACAAAAGAAGCTATGCTTAATAAGGACTTCCGTCAGGCTATCAACTTTGCCTTCAACCGCCATTCTTATGCTGCCCAGCTAAATGGTGAAGACGGTGCGGACAAGATTATTCGTAACAGCCTTGTTCCTGACAACTTTGTACAAGCAGGGGGTAAAAACTTTGGTCAAATCGCTCAAGCTGAGTTGGTGAACTATGGTGACCAATGGAAAGGCGTTGAGTTAGTGGATGGTAAGGATTCTATCTACAACCCTGACAAGGCTAAAGCAGCATTTGAAAAAGCTAAGAAAGACTTGGAATCTAAAGGGGTAAGCTTCCCAATTCACTTGGATGTCCCAGTTGAACAAACAGATACCATCGCCGTTCAACAAAGCAACTCTTTCAAACAGTCTATCGAATCAACTCTTGGTGCTGAAAATGTTGTCATTGATGTTCTTCAAATGACAGATAATGAAAAGGAAACAATCACTTCTCAAGCGCGTGTTCCTTCTCAAAAAGATTATGATTTGAACAGTACAGGATGGGCTCCAAGTTATCAAGACCCAGCATCTTACTTGAATATCATGGATCCTAAATCAGGTTCTGCCATGAAGCACCTCGGTATCACTAAAGGGAAAGATAAGGATGTCGTAGCGAAACTTGGTTTGGACCAGTATAAGAAATTATTGGATGATGCCGATTCAGAAACTACAAATCTTGAAGAGCGCTATGAAAAATATGCCAAGGCTCAAGCTTGGTTGACAGATAGTTCATTATTGATGCCAACAGCTTCATCTGGTGGTTCTCCAGTTGTAAGTAATGTCGTGCCATTCTCAAAACCGTACTCACAAGTTGGTATTAAAGGTGACCCATATATCTTTAAAGGAATGAAATTGCAAAAAGATATCGTTACGACAAAAGAATATGAAGAAGCACTGAAAAAATGGCAAAAAGAAAAATTGGAATCAAATGGTAAGTACCAAAAAGAACTAGAAAAACACATTAAATAAAGCATAAAACTCTATATCAGACAAGCCTGATATAGAGTTTTTTCTTGCTAGTTTTAGGATTTTCTTGTAAAATAGAAAAAGTGAAGAGAGGTATGAAATGAGTAAGAAAGATAAAAAAATCGAAATTCAAGTAGCAGATGCTAAAGTTAATGTGGGAAAAGACAGTTTTGAAGGTTATACCTTGACCATTGGTAAAAAAGTTATCGGAGAAATTGCCGAATTAGATGGACAATTTGCCATCATAAAGAATGGGAATGTCGATAGTTTTTATAAAAAATTGGAAAAAGCTGTGGAAATTTTGATTGAAAATTATAATTTAGCAAAATAAGTCTTGTTTTTTTGAAATTTTCATGATATAATAGTCCATGTTGATTGTAGGAGAGATAGCGAAGAGGCTAAACGCGGCGGACTGTAAATCCGCTCCTTCGGGTTCGGGGGTTCGAATCCCTCTCTCTCCATTTCATCAATGGGGTATAGCCAAGCGGTAAGGCAAGGGACTTTGACTCCCTCATGCGTTGGTTCGAATCCAGCTACCCCAGTTCTTAGGTAATAATCAAGATAAAAAGCAAAATATCTTAGGGTATTTTATTTTTATAATTGAAAGACGTGAACGATATGAACATGTCCTTGCGGGTGCTTAGGAAAAAAATTATAAGTATGTCAAGTTTAAGAAAAACTTGATTGTTGGAGGATTTTTTAGATGAACGAATTTGAAGATTTGCTAAATAGCGTTAGCCAAGTTGAGACTGGTGATGTTGTTAGTGCTGAAGTATTGACAGTTGATGCGACTCAAGCTAACGTTGCAATCTCTGGAACTGGTGTTGAAGGTGTCTTGACTCTTCGCGAATTGACAAACGATCGCGATGCAGATATCAATGACTTTGTTAAAGTAGGAGAAGTATTGGATGTTCTTGTACTTCGTCAAGTAGTTGGTAAAGATACTGATACAGTTACATACCTTGTATCTAAAAAACGCCTTGAAGCTCGCAAAGCATGGGATAAACTTGTTGGTCGCGAAGAAGAAGTTGTTACTGTTAAAGGAACTCGTGCCGTTAAAGGTGGACTTTCAGTAGAATTTGAAGGTGTTCGTGGATTTATCCCAGCTTCAATGTTGGATACTCGTTTCGTACGTAATACTGAGCGTTTTGTAGGTCAAGAATTTGATGCTAAAATCAAAGAAGTTGACGCTAAAGAAAACCGCTTCATCCTTTCACGTCGTGAAGTTGTTGAAGCAACTACTGCAGCAGCTCGTGCTGAAGTATTCGGTAAATTGGCTGTTGGTGATGTTGTAACTGGTAAAGTTGCACGTATCACAAGCTTCGGTGCTTTCATCGACCTTGGTGGTGTTGACGGATTGGTTCACTTGACTGAATTGTCACACGAGCGTAACGTATCACCAAAATCAGTTGTAACTGTTGGTGAAGAAATTGAAGTGAAAATCCTTGATCTTAACGAAGAAGAAGGACGCGTATCACTTTCACTTAAAGCAACAACACCTGGACCATGGGATGGCGTTGAGCAAAAATTGGCTAAAGGTGATGTAGTTGAAGGAACAGTTAAACGTTTGACTGACTTTGGTGCATTTGTTGAAGTATTGCCAGGTATCGATGGACTTGTTCACGTATCACAAATTTCACACAAACGTATTGAAAATCCAAAAGAAGCTCTTAAAGTTGGTCAAGAAGTTAAAGTTAAAGTTCTTGAAGTTAACGCAGATGCAGAGCGCGTATCACTTTCTATCAAAGCTCTTGAAGAGCGTCCAGCTCAAGAAGAAGGACAAAAAGAAGAAAAACGTGCTGCTCGTCCACGTCGTCCAAAACGTCAAGAAAAACGTGATTTCGAACTTCCAGAAACACAAACAGGATTCTCAATGGCTGACTTGTTCGGTGATATCGAACTTTAATCAAATTGAAAATTCACAAAATCCTTTGTTTACTAAACAAGGGATTTTTCTTTTGTCTGTAAGCCTTTTTTGATATAATAGTTCTATGTTAGAATCAGAAAAACAATCACGTTATCAAATGTTAAATGAGGAGCTCTCTTTTTTATTGGAAGGTGAAACCAATGTTTTGGCTAATCTTTCCAACGCCAGTGCTCTTTTAAAATCACGCTTTTCCAATACTGTATTTGCAGGCTTTTATTTGTTTGATGGAAAGGAATTGGTTTTAGGTCCCTTCCAAGGCGGTGTTTCCTGTATCCGTATTGCACTAGGCAAGGGAGTTTGTGGGGAGGCAGCTCATTCTCAGGAAACTGTTATTGTTGGAGATGTAACGACTTATCCCAACTATATTTCTTGTGATAGTCGAGCTAAAAGTGAAATTGTTGTGCCCATGATAAAGAATAGTCAATTGCTTGGAGTTCTGGATCTGGATTCTTCAGAGATTGATGATTATGATGCTATGGATCGAGATTATTTGGAACAATTTGTCGCTATTTTGCTTGAAAAGACAGAATGGGACTTTACAATGTTTGGGGAGAAAGCCTAATGTATCAAGCACTTTATCGAAAATATAGAAGTCAAAACTTCTCTCAGTTGGTTGGACAGGAAGTCGTGGCTAAGACTCTTAAACAAGCAGTGGAGCAAGAGAAAATAAGTCATGCTTATCTTTTTTCTGGTCCTCGTGGAACGGGAAAAACTAGTGTGGCTAAGATTTTTGCCAAAGCTATGAACTGTCCAAATCAAGTTGGAGGTGAACCTTGTAATAGCTGTTATATTTGTCAGGCAGTGACGGACGGTAGTTTAGAAGATGTCATTGAAATGGATGCGGCTTCTAATAATGGGGTAGATGAAATTCGTGAAATTCGTGATAAATCTACCTACGCTCCTAGTCTTGCTCGCTATAAGGTCTATATCATAGATGAGGTTCACATGCTGTCTACAGGGGCCTTTAATGCCCTCTTAAAGACGCTGGAAGAGCCAACACAGAATGTGGTCTTTATATTGGCCACTACTGAATTGCACAAGATTCCTGCCACTATTCTATCCCGTGTGCAACGTTTTGAATTTAAATCGATTAAGACACAGGATATTAAGGAGCATATCCACTATATCTTAGAAAAAGAAAATATCAGTTCTGAACCAGAGGCTGTGGAAATTATTGCCAGACAGGCTGAAGGTGGAATGCGAGACGCCTTGTCTATTTTGGATCAAGCCCTGAGTTTGACACAGGGAAATGAATTGACGACTGCCATCTCTGAAGAAATTACAGGAACTATTAGTCTGTCAGCCTTGGATGATTATGTGGCTGCCTTATCTCAGCAGGATGTTCCTAAAGCCTTAGCTTGCTTAAATCTTCTCTTTGATAATGGTAAGAGCATGACTCGTTTTGTGACCGACCTTTTGCACTATTTAAGAGATTTGTTAATTGTTCAAACAGGGGGAGAAAACACTCATCATAGTCCAGTCTTTGTGGAGAATTTAGTTCTTCCTCAAGAAAATTTGTTTGAAATGATTCGCTTAGCAACAGTCAGTTTGGCAGATATTAAGTCTAGTTTGCAGCCTAAGATTTATGCTGAGATGATGACTATCCGTTTGGCGGAGATTAAGCCCGAACCAGCTCTTTCAGGGGCGGTTGAACATGAAATTGCTGCACTGAGACAGGAAGTTGCCCGTCTCAAACATGAACTCGCCAATGTGGGAACCGTAGCTAAGCCAACAAATCCAGCTCCTAGTCGTCCAACAGCAGGCAAAACAGTCTATCGTGTGGATCGCAATAAAGTTCAATCTATCTTACAGGAGGCTGTCGAAAATCCTGATTTAGCACGTCAAAATCTGATTCGCTTGCAGAATGCCTGGGGAGAGGTGATTGAAAGTCTTGGAGGTCCTGATAAGGCTCTGCTAGTTGGTTCTCAACCGGTTGCAGCCAATGAACACCATGCCATTCTTGCTTTTGAGTCTAACTTCAATGCTGGTCAAACCATGAAACGGGACAATCTCAACACCATGTTTGGCAACATCCTCAGTCAGGCTGCAGGTTTTTCACCTGAGATTTTAGCCATTTCCATGGAGGAATGGAAAGAAGTTCGCGCAGCCTTTTCAGCCAAAGCTAAATCTTCTCAAACTGAAAAAGAAGCAGAAGAAAGCCTGATTCCAGAAGGATTTGAATTTTTGGCTGATAAAGTGAAGGTAGAGGAAGACTAAAGAAAGATTTCATGATACAATAAGTTTATGAATAGACAACAATTTATTATCATCGCGCTGTTTACAGCTGCTGAGACCTATTTTTTCAATGAAGCATGGATGACTGGTCGTTATATTATGGCAGCCTTTTGGGCCATTTTGCTCTTTAGAAATTTCCGAGTTAGTTACTTGATGGGCAAGATTGTAGACGTCATTGACCAGCATTTAAAAGGAAAAGACTAGTCCTCAGCTTCTAGACAAAATCAAAGCCTTTTAGGCTTTTTTTTGTTATACTATAAAAGTATATTTATTGACCTTTTACCGTATTTTCTAGGGAAATCAAGTATGTTTCCAGTAAGAACTGTAAAGGCCTTGAAAAAGAAAGGAACTATCATGTCAGTATTAGAGATCAAAGATCTTCACGTTGAGATTGAAGGAAAAGAAATTTTAAAAGGGGTTAACCTGACCCTGAAAACAGGCGAAATCGCCGCTATCATGGGACCAAATGGTACTGGTAAATCGACTCTTTCTGCCGCTATCATGGGAAATCCAAACTATGAAGTTACCAAAGGTGAGGTCTTGTTTGATGGCGTAAACATCCTTGAGTTGGAAGTGGACGAGCGTGCGCGTATGGGACTTTTCCTTGCTATGCAATACCCATCAGAAATTCCTGGTATTACTAACGCTGAGTTTCTTCGTGCAGCTATGAATGCTGGTAAGGAAGACGATGAGAAGATTTCAGTTCGTGCGTTTATCACTAAATTGGATGAGAAGATGGAATTGCTCAACATGAAAGAAGAAATGGCAGAGCGTTACCTCAACGAAGGTTTCTCTGGTGGTGAGAAAAAACGCAATGAAATTCTTCAACTTTTGATGTTGGAACCAACTTTTGCCCTTTTGGACGAGATTGACTCTGGTCTTGATATTGACGCTCTTAAAGTCGTGTCGAAAGGTGTTAATGCCATGCGTGGTGAAGGTTTTGGTGCTATGATTATCACTCACTACCAACGTCTTTTGAACTACATCACACCAGACGTGGTACATGTGATGATGGAAGGGCGTGTTGTCCTTTCTGGTGGTCCAGAATTGGCTGCACGTTTGGAACGTGAAGGATACGCAAAACTAGCTGAAGAACTTGGCTACGACTACAAGGAAGAATTGTAATTCCCTCGTATCTTTTAGGAGAAGTAAATGACTAAAGAAAATATTAAACTTTTTTCAGAAATGCACGCTGAACCAAGCTGGTTGGCTGATCTCCGTCAAAAAGCTTTTGACAAGATTGAGACTTTGGAATTACCAGTTATTGAGCGTGTCAAATTCCACCGTTGGAATCTGGGTGATGGAACAATTACAGAAAGTGAGCCATCAGCAAACGTTCCAGATTTCACTGCACTAGATAATCACTTGAAGTTGGTGCAAGTAGGAACTCAAACTGTTTTTGAGCAAACTCCAGTTGAGTTAGCTGAACAGGGTGTTGTCTTCACAGATTTCCATACAGCTTTAGAAGAAATTCCAGAGCTTATTGAGGAATTCTTCATGTCATCTGTTAAATATGACGATGATAAGTTGGCAGCCTACCATACAGCTTATTTCAACAGTGGTGCTGTTCTCTACATTCCTGATAATGTTGAGATTAAAGAACCAATCGAAGGAATTTTCTATCAAGACAGCGATAGTGATGTGCCGTTTAACAAGCATATTATGATTATCGCTGGTAAAAATTCTAAGATTAGTTATCTGGAGCGTTTAGAGTCACGCGGTGAAGGAAGTGCCAAAGCAACTGCAAACATTACTGTTGAAGTAATTGCACGTTCTGGTGCTCAAGTGAAGTTTGCTGCGATCGACCGTCTAGGTGAAAACGTCACTGCTTACATTAGCCGTCGTGGTAAATTAGGCAACGATGCAAGCATTGACTGGGCAATCGGTGTCATGAACGAAGGAAACGTCGTTGCGGATTTTGATAGTGACTTGATTGGTAATGGTAGCCATGCCGACCTTAAAGTGGTAGCTCTTTCAAGTGGCCGTCAGGTACAAGGGATTGATACCCGAGTAACTAACTATGGTTGCAATTCAATCGGAAATATCCTCCAACATGGGGTTATTCTTGAAAAAGCAACCTTGACCTTCAATGGTATTGGCCACATTATTAAGGGTGCTAAGGGGGCAGATGCGCAACAAGAGAGCCGTGTTCTCATGCTTTCAGACCAAGCGCGTTCAGATGCCAATCCAATTCTTTTGATTGATGAAAATGACGTAACTGCAGGACACGCGGCTTCTATAGGTCAGGTAGATCCAGAAGATATGTATTACCTCATGAGCCGTGGCTTGGATAAGGCAACTGCAGAACGCTTGGTTGTTCGTGGTTTCCTTGGATCTGTTATCGTTGAGATTCCAGTCAAGGAAGTTCGTGATGAAATGATTACAACTATCGAAGAAAAATTGTCAAAACGCTAAGGGGTAGCCTATGTTAGATGTAGAAGCGATTCGCAAGGATTTTCCAATTTTAGACCAGATTGTCAACGATGAACCTTTGGTTTATCTGGATAATGCCGCGACGACACAAAAACCACTAGCAGTTCTGGAAACGATTAACCGTTATTATGAGCAGGACAATGCCAATGTTCATCGTGGCGTTCATACCTTGGCAGAAAGGGCAACAGCTTCCTATGAAGCTGCTCGTGAAACCGTTCGTAAGTTTATCAATGCAGGCTCTACAAAGGAAGTTCTCTTTACGAGGGGAACGACAACCAGTCTTAACTGGGTAGCACGCTTTGCAGAGGAAGTCTTGACTGAGGGAGATCAAGTTTTGATTTCTGTCATGGAACACCATTCCAATATCATTCCTTGGCAAGAGGCCTGCCGCAAGACTGGAGCTGAGCTTGTCTATGTCTATCTCAAGGATGGTGCTCTGGATATGGATGATTTACGAGCTAAATTGACTGATAAAGTCAAGTTTGTTTCGCTAGCTCACGCCTCAAATATTCTTGGTGTGGTCAGTCCAATCAAAGAAATCACTCAATTGGCCCACCAAGTGGGAGCCGTCATGGTGGTGGATGGTGCTCAGTCTACACCCCATATGAAGATTGATGTCCAGGATTTGGATGTTGACTTCTTTGCCTTTTCAGGTCACAAGATGGCGGGTCCAACTGGTATCGGTGTTCTTTACGGCAAAGAAAAGTATCTAGAACAAATGTCACCAATTGAATTCGGCGGCGAAATGATTGATTTCGTTTATGAGCAGTCTGCTAGCTGGAAGGAATTGCCTTGGAAATTCGAGGCAGGAACTCCTAATATGGCAGGTGCTATCGGACTAGCTACTGCAGTAGATTATCTAGAAAAAATTGGTATGGATGCGATTGAAGCTCATGAACAGGAGTTAATCTCTTACGTCTTTCCAAAACTGCAGGCTATTGAAGGTTTGACCATTTACGGTTCACAGGATTTAGCACAACGTTCGGGTGTAATTGCCTTTAACCTAGGCGACCTTCATCCTCACGACCTTGCGACTGCTTTGGATTATGAAGGAGTGGCTGTTCGAGCAGGTCACCACTGCGCCCAACCCTTGCTTCAGTATTTGGATGTCCCAGCAACAGCTCGCGCAAGTTTTTATATCTACAATACCAAGGCAGATTGCGACAAGCTAGTCGATGCTTTACAAAAGACAAAGGAGTTTTTCAATGGCACTTTCTAAACTAGATAGTCTTTATATGGCAGTGGTAGCGGACCATTCGAAAAATCCACATCATCAAGGGAAGTTAGAAGACGCTGAACAAATCAGTCTCAACAATCCGACCTGTGGGGATGTGATTAATCTCTCCGTCAAGTTTGATGCAGATGACCGCTTGGAGGATATCGCTTTTCTAAACTCAGGTTGTACCATCTCAACTGCCTCTGCTAGCATGATGACAGATGCAGTTTTAGGCAGAACTAAACAAGAAATTTTAGAACTTGCGACTATTTTTTCTGAAATGGTTCAAGGCCAAAAAGATGAACGCCAAGATCAACTAGGCGATGCAGCTTTCTTGTCAGGTGTTGCCAAATTCCCTCAACGAATCAAGTGTGCAACCTTAGCTTGGAACGCCCTCAAGAAAACAATTGAAAATCAAGAAAACAAGTAAGGCAAGTTTCTTTTGTCTTATGAATCAGTAGAAATGAAGAATGAAAGAAAGGATATTATGGCTGAAGAAAGAGTAGAACCAAAACCAATTGACCTTGGTGAATATAAATTTGGTTTCCATGATGATGTAGAGCCTGTCCTATCGACAGGAAAAGGATTGAACGAAGATGTCATTCGTGAACTATCAGCTGCTAAGGGAGAACCTGAGTGGATGTTAGAATTCCGTTTGAAGTCTTATGAAACCTTCAAAAAAATGCCTATGCAAACTTGGGGAGCAGACTTGTCAGAGATTGATTTTGATGACCTGATCTACTACCAAAAACCATCTGATAAACCAGCCCGTTCTTGGGATGAGGTTCCTGAAAAAATTAAAGAAACCTTTGAACGTATCGGGATTCCGGAAGCTGAGCGTGCTTATTTAGCAGGTGCCTCTGTCCAGTACGAGTCAGAAGTGGTTTACCACAACATGAAGGAAGAGTTCCAGAAATTGGGGATTATCTTTACAGATACAGATTCTGCCCTCAAGGAATACCCAGACTTGTTTAAACAATACTTTGCTAAGTTGGTACCGCCAACAGATAACAAATTGGCTGCCCTCAACTCAGCAGTATGGTCTGGTGGAACCTTTATCTACGTACCAAAAGGGGTCAAAGTGGATATTCCACTTCAAACTTACTTCCGTATCAACAACGAAAATACTGGTCAGTTTGAACGTACCTTGATTATCGTTGATGAGGGAGCAAGTGTCCATTATGTAGAAGGCTGTACAGCACCAACTTATTCAAGCAACAGTTTGCATGCTGCCATCGTAGAAATTTTTGCCTTGGATGGTGCTTATATGCGTTATACAACCATCCAAAACTGGTCTGATAACGTCTATAACTTGGTAACAAAGCGTGCTAAGGCTCAAAAGGATGCCACTGTTGAGTGGATTGATGGAAACTTGGGTGCCAAAACAACCATGAAATACCCATCTGTTTACCTAGATGGAGAAGGGGCGCGTGGTACCATGCTTTCTATTGCCTTTGCTAATGCAGGGCAACACCAAGATACTGGTGCTAAGATGATCCACAATGCTCCACATACTAGCTCGTCTATTGTGTCTAAATCTATCGCTAAAGGCGGAGGGAAGGTTGACTACCGTGGACAAGTAACCTTTAACAAAAACTCTAAGAAATCTGTTTCTCATATTGAGTGTGATACTATTATCATGGATGACTTATCAGCATCAGATACTATTCCATTTAATGAAATTCACAACTCGCAAGTTGCTTTGGAACACGAAGCCAAGGTTTCTAAGATTTCAGAGGAACAACTCTATTACCTCATGAGCCGTGGATTGTCAGAATCTGAAGCAACTGAGATGATTGTCATGGGATTTGTAGAGCCCTTTACAAAAGAACTTCCAATGGAGTATGCTGTTGAGCTGAACCGCTTGATTAGCTATGAAATGGAAGGGTCAGTTGGATAAAATTTGATTTTAGATTTACTAAAAATCAAGGACTTTGAAGATGAACTTGTAACAAAAAGAGACTGAGAAAAAATATTTTAAGAACAGAAAATGCATGATATCAGGTGCCAAAAAAACTTGATATTATGCGTTTTATTGTGGGAAGATTTATTGTATTCTCTCATGAAATAGAGTTTTTTCCTAAGCGCTTTTGATTTTTGATATATTTTTGTGAGGACGAAGTAAGACAATATATAAAATAGTCAGTTCAAGCCAGGGTATAGTTGTTTAGTTTAAAATAAGCATCTTATAATAAAGCTATAGCATATAGTAGAGATTTTAAACAAGGAGCATTAGATTACATCAAAGAAGGACACAGCCATGTCGAGGCAGCTAAAATTTTTGATGTTGGCGACAGAACTCTCTTCACGTGGGAAAAGAAAGACGTGAACAAGGATACTTAGAGCGAAAAAAGCGAGTAGTCAAAAAGCGAAAGATTCCTTTAGAGGAATTGAAAGTCTTTGTAGAGGCTCATCTAGACGCTCATCTAGACGCTTTTTTACGGGAAATTGTGGCACATTTTGATTGTGCTGTCCCTTCAGTCTGGGCAGCTTTAAAGCAAATTCATATCACTTTAAAAAAGATGACTAGCTTTAAGGAACAAGATTCTGAGAAAGTCGCTGAATTTCTTGATATTTTGGATAACCTAAAAGATTTACCAGTCGTATATATTGACGAAACGGGAATCGACCGCTACCTCTATCGTCCTTATACACGGGCTTCTAGAGGGGAAAAAGTCCATGAAAAGATTAGCGGACTTCAATTGTTGCAGGACAAGTAGATGGAGAGTTTATAGCTCCCATGATTTACAAGGAAAGTATGACGAGCGATTTCTTTGTGGAGTGGTTCAAAACGTAGCTCTCGCCTACTTTGAAGACACCTCATGTCATTGTCATGGACAATGCTAGTTTTCATCCCAAGAACATTTTGGATGAAAACTGCATTCAAGATAAACACTTTTTCTTATCTCTACAGCCTTATTCCCCAGATTTGAATCCTATTGAGCAAGTTTGAGATATTTTGAAGAAGAAAGTGACTGATTTATTAAGGGAAGTCCCAAATATTTTTGAATGTTTGGAACGCTTTTTTAAAACTAAATGACTATAATTATAAAATGCTTATTGATTTTGATTTAAAATGAGTCAAAAAGCCGTTGCACAACGGTTTTTTGTTATAATTAAATGAAGAATGTAGAATAAAAGGAGAATAACATGACTTTCGAAGAAATTCTGAAAAGTGTCTAGGAATGGCTTCAAATAGGAGTTTATAGGCTTTATTTTTGTGGACTTTTTGAAAAAACATAGTCACAAATGACCTATAATATTCTCCCAAAGTCCATAAAAAGGGGAGTAAAAAAAGACCTAAAATAGGTCAATAATTTACGAGTTCAGCAGGCAAGAACTAGCGTAGTCATCAGCTACGCTTTTTTAGTTGTTTTTGCTTATCTGATAGGTTTATTATACCAAAAAAGGGAGTGTGTGACCTCACGGTCTAACTCTCCCTAATCGGATAGACTATGCAAGCCTCAAGCTGTGAATATATTATACCATGTTTATCACGCGCATTGGTTGTTTTAGCTAGCGAAAAGGTGAGATAGCTAAAAGCGCGTGGTTATCAATTTTGTTGATCTTAGCAAGTCATTTTCAAGCGAATATCACGCGCAAAACTACTATATTTTACTGCTTCTTGGTTCTATAGCTCTTCCTTTTCTATTTCCTCTCTGCTTATTCTAGCTAAAAGATTATAATAAGGGTGTCCTGCTGGAATAACAGGGGGATTTTTAGTAAATTCTTCTTGTGTTAAGGTTGTTTCTTTGTCTAATATTGTACCGTCTGCTAGTTTGGTACCTTTAGGGACAATATGTGATATTGTTGGGTTCCATTTTTCTTTAACTTTTGCCATGTTAAATACTCCTTTATGGTAAAAACAGAACCGTCCCACCTCCTACTGCAGAATGAACTGTTTCAAGGGGAGATGGAAAAGCCCTGTTTATAAGTCAATTATATCATAGTTAATTATTAAGCATGGATTTTTTTATCAGCAATAGCATCTGTTAGGGTCTGTGAGAAGTTCAACCCTAGGTCACGCCCTAATGTATCCGCCCAACGTGGAATGGTTAGGGTTTTTTTAACAGGCTCTTGACTGCCTAGATATTCTGCAACGTCAACCATAACCATAGAGATAAAAGATTTACTAGGATCATAGACTAGATCTATGTCCTCATCATCCTGGAAAGGGTTGTTAGAAGCCAAAGATAAAGCGTTAATAGGAGTAGGGGTAGGAATTTCTCGCCCATTCTCGATATAATCAGCTAGGTTAATACCGAGCCAATCGCTGGCCATTGCCATAGCGTCTGCCATATCCTCCCCTTGAGTTGCTGAATGTTCAAAATCTGGGAAAGTTACAAAGTAAGGGGCGTTAGCTCCGTCTGTATCGTCATAATAAAATAAAGCTGGATAAGTGACAAGCATAGTTTACCTCCAAAATCAAAGACAAGCGGGGGACTGCCTTTATTACAGTCCTGCTTGCTTTCTTATCCCTCTTTCAGTGTACTTATTAAGTTCACCATGAGGGACAGTGATAGGTCTTTCCCCTTCCTTCTCCATTTTAACATGGGAGCCTTTACCGCCTTTGGTTTTTATCCAACCATGAGCCGTAAGGAGTTTGACCATCTCTTTTTGTGTCATAGGCATAGCGCTTTTACCTCCTGACAGTATTATTATAACACGTATTACACGTATTGTAAAGAGGTTTTACTCATTATTCTGTCGCGTTACAAAAGCCCCTAGAATCGTTTCTAAGAGCTTCTAGTTGTCCGTTGTGTTTTTAGTCATCTGCCCCAAAACAAAGCGAAATAGGGGCAAATATGAAGTCTAGGGCTCCCTATACGCACTAGTTCCTGTAGTAAGGTTAAATCAATCCCCATTTACCATACCTGTTAAGTGTTCTATAGCTTCCTGCCTTACTCGATATACCAAAGATTTAGATTTCCCTATTTCCTCAGCAACCTGCCAAGCGTCGAGAACATTCAAGTAGAACAGCCTGAGGACGGAACGCTCAAGCGGATTGGCCAGCTTATCGATTAACCTGGATACTTCCATTCTCTCCTCAGTAAGTCGCTCAATTCTCTGTAAAGTGTCCTCTTTTAGCTTTAGAACACTTATAAGGTTATTCTCTGCTGTATTTACCCTGCTTGTTTGTACTCTGGTAGTGCTCAGTTCTTGCTTTTTGATAATACCACCTTCCAAGGCTTCCAATTCCAAATATAAACCTTTAATTTCTTTATTGATCCACTTAACGCCCTCTAGTTTTTCTTTTACCTGCTCTGGTGTCATGCCTTGGCCTCCTGTGTGATATAATAATATTATTGAGATTATAGCTGAGGCGGAGTGCCTTGGCTTTTTTGCATTTTCTCTATGTTCGCTCTAGCTTCAAGCTATGTAATCTTCTCATTTGTCAGGCATATTTTTTGCCACTACCTTACCAAAACCTTACCATTGTAAAACTTCGATACCTCACCAAAACCTCACCATTCTATGGTTCTAAAAAAGTAGCTATACCTTGTGGTAACCTTGGGGTTCTATCACTAGAAAAAAAGCCCTGTACCTTGGTAAAACCTTAGTATTTTTAAATACGCAACCTCATACTTTTTATATATGCAACCTCACCCTTATCTCACCCTTTTTTGGAACGCTTACCGCACTCTTTTTTTGGAACGCTCTACTTACTTAAATCCTTGATATATCTAGCTTTTTTAACATTTAAACCGTCTAATATGTAGTATTTGTTTGTTTTGTAAATTGCACCCTACTACAAATTATCTCAGGGATCTCAAACCATTCAGCCAAAAGCTATCTCCTTTTCTGGTGTAGTTAACAAACTTTTGATAATGCTTGTAATATCGTTTCTGTCTCATGTATTTTGGTCTTTCTGGGAAACTATCAAACATATATCCGCCACGTCTAGGACTCCACCCAGGTTCTACCTTTCTAGCTTCTTTCAGTGCAAGCTCCCAGTAGTATTGACAATCTGTTTTACTTCGATTCAGTGTTGATTTGTGTGTTTTCTGGCATGATCCACAACCATATAGCAAAAGTCTCTTATAGAGTTTTCTGCATCGATTACCACAAATAGGACAGAGAAAGAAGTAGCGATTCCCTCCCTTGGTTCCTGGTATACTTGCTAAATCAAAATGATTACTCCCAAAGGTGATATACAGGTTATCTAAGTCTATCTCTAGTTTTCTACCGTCCAACTCAGCTATACCATGACTGATATTCTTGTTTTTCATTGGTTTTATAAATGTTTCAATAGCTATTGATTTTATAGTTTTCATCCGCTCCAAAATCTCCATATACAGAAAAACCCAAATCTATTGGGATAAGTAGCAATTAAACCACAAAAAGAGGCAATGCCCCTTTGTTACTATTCTTCACTGAGTAAGCCACTTACTATCACATCACGGACAAATTGGGCTTGTTTTTCTTTGGGCAGTTGCAAAGCTTCAAGTAAAGACTCCAGAACTTGCTTGTCAGTGCCTGCAATCAACTTCTTAATGATATTCTGGAACTGTCCTTCCAAGTACTCGCAAAAATGTATTCGCTGTGCTTGTGTTGGCTGCACTGGTACTGGTGAACTATCTGCAATCAGCAAGAAGCAGGCTTCCGTGATTTGGGCGAATAGCTTTGCACGCGCTTCAGGGTTTCTGTATAATTCATAGGCGTTGATGCTGGTGTCTTCCGTCCGGAGCTTCTCACCTAGTTCAATCAGTTTAGGCGTATCTTCAAGACATACTGGTGTTGCATCCGCCATAAAATAGTCACGTTTGTGATTGAGTTCCTCCAGTTCCTGATCTGCCTGTTCAAAGTATGCTGGTTCTATCATGGGATTCCTCCTTTTTTTATTTGGTTAAAAATTACGCTTCATCCTCTTGTCTTTGATGTCTGTCATGTTGTATACATTCCCCTCTGACCGTTTGCCAATTCGACTGACTAGCTTGTCATTATAAATTCTGGCCAACTCTTTTCCGTTGTGGTTGGTATTGATGATAGTTGTTTCCCGCCTATCAAAAATCTTGAAAAGAAAGGTCTGTACCCAGTTATTAGCCTCATCTTTTCGGCTATTCATAACGCTTTCTGTACCTAAATCGTCAATAAAGAGATAGTCAACCTCAGTCAGCAGCTTCAAGGCGTCATACTCTGTAAAATCACTCTGCCTATACTGCCAACCTGACTGAATGCGCGTGACGATTTCAGCAATGCTGACAAAGAGGACGCTCTTAGGGTCATTCTTAACCTTATAACCCTCGTTGATGGCTTTGGCCATGGAATAGCATAAATGACTTTTACCAGTGCCTGGTTTGCCCATAATCAGCGTGTTTCCTGTCATGCCATTTAGGTACTGCTTAGCTTGCTTGATAGCAAACTCCTTGGCCTCGTGTTCCTCTTTTGTCTCGGCTTTGAAAGTGCTAAAAGAGGCCTCTCTCAGCTCATTTGACACCGTACTTTCACGCACTAGCACATCATAGGTTGAAGAGTCCAGATCATGCCCTAGGGCTTTTTCTATGCCCTCTAGCTCCGTCTGTTTAATGTTCTCCCTAGTACATTCCATGCAGTAGGGTGATGTATAACCATCTGGCTTTTTGAATTGTACCAGGTTAATCTGATGAGTTGGACAAAGCTTATCAGTCACCTTTATTTTTTCATTAAGCTGGTCTGTATTCAGTAATTCCATTGATTCTCCTCTCCGTCAGTAGATAAACGGGTCTTGAATATCGTCATCAGACTTTCCTTGTTTCTTTTGCTGAAACAGTCTCTGTTCATCTTCGACTTGTACCATGGTTCTAATACCATTCTGTCGCCAGTTCTTGAGTATTGAATTGATATAGCTAAAAGATCGCTTGCCGTTATCTGCAGCCTTGTCTATGGCAGTCTTGATAACCTCTAGCTCTATACCGTCGAGAGTGAGATAGTCAGTCAGTATTTGATATTGTTGCCCATCCATAACCCCTATACGCTTTTGGTAATAGTTAGAGATTTCAGCAGTAGGAGCAGAAGAAGTTTTTTTCTCTATCTCTTCTTCTAACTCTTTCTCTTTCTCTTTCTCTATCTCTATCTCTATCTCTGTCTTACATGTAGTTGACAATGTTAAACCTTTAGATAACATTGTAAGATTTTCCTTTTGTTCTCGTTGCTGTTTCCGATATTCTCGCATGTATGCTGCTTGGTTGGTTTCCTGCTGTACCAGGGCTTTAGCCTGGGGTAGTTCTGCGTTTTTATCTTCGTCAATCTGTATTAAACCGCATTTTGTAAAGTATGCCATGGTCATATCTATATCATCTTCTGATACATCTAATTTTAGGGCTAACTCTTCCTTAAGATTATCAAAGTAGCCCTCGTAGTATAAAATACAGTCACTCTCTAAGCTCTCTAGCATGAGCCTAATATAAATAACTGTCATGGTGTACCCACCCGGTACAGCCTTTAGTCTCTTGATAAAAATATTATCAAAAAATTTCTTATCAATTTTTAGCCAAAAATATATTTTTGTTCTTGCCACGTTTTACTCCTTATGATTCTTTATCAGCTCCTAGAAATATTAGAATATCATCGATTCTATAAAAGACTTTGCGTGTATCCTCGATAGGAGGAGTGAACCTTTTGAGCCCTGCACGTTCCCAACGTTTTAAGGTATTGTAGTCTATCTCTAACTCTTCCTTGAGTTGTTTAGGTGTCATTAGCCCTGTTATACGTTGTTTAGGCTTTAAATAGTCTTTTAGAAAGTTTTCTACCAGTTTTAAGATGCCACGTTTTAGACTGTTTTCACTTTCTTTGCTTAAACTGAACATGTTCATCAGCTCCCTTCAACAGTTGCTTGTAACTCTCTAAATCGGCATTTAAAAGGACGGTTAGGCGTTTCTGTTCTTCCTGTACCTGGTTATAGAATGCCTTTGCTCCATCCAGTAGCTCCTCTTTGTTAGCTGGTATAAAGTAGCCTCTAAAAGCTCCGTGACGTACCCCAGCGATAGGAACACCGTAGCGCGTGATCAGACGGCTGATAATATCCTGGACGGTTCTTTCTGCTAGTTTGGTGATTAGGCTGATTTCTGCCCCTGTTATGGAGTTTTCAGCCCCTACCTTGATTAGTCTTAATACTCGCTTGTCATTCATTGTTAGACTCATTCAATTCCTCCCCATACGTTTACCCCTGCAAGCTGGATATATCGCCCATAATCAGGGTTTAAATCCTCGCTAGGTGTTTCTATCGTCTGTTTGCTTTCTCTCTCAATTTGGGCGCTTTTTTTGCGGTCTCGGTAGTTTAGATAGATCAGCAAGCCAATCAATACCACGGAAAAGATAACCGCCTGTGTATTGGTTAAATCTAGCTCATTCATTTCATCGCCTCCTCAAACTGCTCTATAAGATGATCTTTACTTACTTTCCGCTTAGCATTTTTAGAATTAAAAAGAATATCTTTTAAGGTTATAGTAGCCTCCGAATACTCCTTTTCAGCATGTTCTATATACGCCTGTTGCTCTGCTTCGTTGTCAAAAAAGTGCTTGGCTTGGCGTTTAAAGAAGGCTTGTCGCATAGCGTCCATTTCAAAAATACCAGGGTGGAAAAACATTCCCGTAGTGCTTTTAGAAACTGCCTCGATTTTATGGCGTTCATTCAATTCAGGAAGTTCAATCCAAAGTAAGCGGTGTAAATTTTCTTTGATAGCTTTTAATTGTCCTGATAAGAGTCCTATTCTTAAAAAATCATTGTTTTCGTCTGCTTGGTGTAATTCCATACTAATTCTATCCAAGCTTTTAGCGATAATATCGTATGTTGTTTCTGTCATGTTTTTTACCTCTGTTTCTTTGTCTATGTAATTGCCCTGCAGGGCTTGTCATGTTTTGACAGCTTTTTAATGTCTTTCTTGCCTTTTACTATACCGATTGCCCACGCCCAGAGTCGCCGAAGTTTGAGAGCGTGAGAAAGTACCAGTTTTAAGAGTTGGCGCTCTCCGTATGGTCAAATTGCCCTAAATATGCTATAATCTAGGTATAAATCTTTACTAAAACCTCTTTAATAATAGCTTGCCTGCTTTGTTAAATTCGTTTTAGTGTTAGTGCGAAAGGCTTTGCTGATTGGTCTCGGTAAGCCTTTTTTGTTGCAATCACGCGCTTTCTTGGCGTGTTTTTTTATTTCTGAATGCCATAGCCTTAATTTCTTGATAACTCATATTCAAGCCAATCATGGCTATGACCATGTCCTCAAAGGCTTGATATTGCTCCAGCTCGTCACTTGTCAAGCTATCAATGCCATTATAGCCCTCACGTTCTTCCCCTAACTGCTTCGCGTTCCTGTCGGTTACTGCCTTCAGTAGCAAGTTGTTCATGGTGCTATGCGCGTGCTTGGGTGCTTGTTCCCAGTTCTCAATACTGTCATGCAGTGTTTTTCTTTTTGGCTTTTCTAGCGCCCTCTGCATATAGTCTTTCGTCTGTTGTCCACTTTGTAAAGGTCGCATTTTAAATGACACCTTTCCAAATTGCTCCAATCGGCCAATCTGTTTTCTAATGTGTTCCTGTATTGCATGGTGTTTTATTCCAGCACATTCAGCTATGATTGCACTCGTAGTATACGGCTCTTTCTTACCGTCCATGTAGACTAATTCCATGTTTTTAATCCTTTCTTTAGAGTTAAGTTTAAAGTATCGTGCAACATTATATAACCTTTTTTCTAAAAAAATATATCTTCAAGTTTTATGTCGGGGAACAATGATAACAGTAGATTTTTAAAAACTAGTTTTTCAGAATCTTTAAAAGTCACATATCCTTTTTCCTTGTTCATATAACTTTGCTTGCTAATTCCAAGTGCTTCACCCATTTGTTTTTGGGTCATTCCTAACATGTTGCGATAACCTCTGACCTTATTAGGTTTGTACATAACAATCTCCTTTCTTATAACCTTATGCAACCAATTTTAGTCTATTTCAAATTGAATGTCAACACTTTTGTATAACTTTTTAAAACATTTTGTGGATTTTTAGCTTTCTGTTTGATACAATATGTCTGAAGCAAACAGGAGGCTTTGATTAATGAATGATATTGAAGATAAAAAAATAATTGGATCTCGTATAAAATCCATACGGCAAGAAAAAGGGATGACTTTAGAGGAGTTCGGGAAGCTCTTTGGAGCAGGAAAAGGTCTAGTTTCTCGATGGGAAAACGGGCTTTCTATCCCGAATCCTGAGCGTCTAAAGTCTATAGCTAAGATTGGAGATATGACTGTAAGTCAATTATTACATGGGGAACGCGGAGGAAGTCATTATAACTGGGAAGCTGTAGAAGAACTTTTTAAAAAAATTTTTAATGGTGCCTCTATTGATAAACCAGCCTTACAAAGAACTCAAGCAGTTGTTGACAAGGCTTTCTTCTTAAATTTTGGTATAGAAGATATAGTTAATATCTATTTGTTCCAAAAAAATACCTCTAAACCTTTGGAAAGTCTTGAAGACTTGCAAGATTATTTTGAGAAAACAGTGGATGGATTATCAACTTATTTAGAAGGATCTACTGGTACAGAATTAATGGATTTAGAAATGCAGATAGCATTTTTAAACAGTTATGCATATAAAATCAAAAAGTACCTTGAAACCGGTGAATGGGCTTCTGATATCATTTCTAATCTTAAGGAAAAATCTAGAAAAATAAGAAAAGATGATTAGTTTCTTAACTTCAGTGTATAGAAAGGAAAATAGATGGAACCTGCTGAATATCTAAAATCTAGACTGGATAATCAAATTGATTGGTATGATACAAAAAGCAAGTATCATCAACACCGATTTAAGATTCTAAAATACATAGAGGTATCAATGGGATTCTTAATACCATTGATAGCAATCGCTAAGCCGATTCACTTTGAATTTTTTTCTGCTGCTTGCGCAGGGATTATGCTACTTTGCGAAAGTTTTATATCAATTTCAAAACACCACGATAATTGGATTGATTACCGCAGAACCACAGAATCTTTAAAGCATGAAAAATATATGTTCTTAACAGGAACAGGTGTATATAAAAACGAAAAAGATGATTTCGCACTACTTGTTGAGCGTTGCGAAACCATCATATCTAGCGAAAATATAAACTGGGCTAATCTTCAAACAGATACAACCCAAAGAAAGGAATAGAAATGGCAGATAAAGTTTTTGTAAGTTACAGGGCAGACGACGAAGGAACTAAGCACAAGAATCTTCTAGTTGCGTGGTCTGCAAATGATTATTTTTTTCCAGAAATTAAATTTCATGATACCTCTATCGGAACTTCTATCAATTCGGTTAATGCAAACTATATCAAATCAGTAATAAAAGACCGAATAAAAGAATCAGATATCTTGTTATGTCTTGTTGGAGGAAATACTGGAAGCTCAGACTGGGTTAATTGGGAAATCGAAACCGCCTATAGCATGAATAAAAAAATCGTAGCCGTTAAAATAAACCGTCACTACGATACACCTATTTCTTTATATGGCAAGGGAGCTAAATGGGCTATGGATTTTTCGAAAAGTGCAATCGTAAAAGCCTTACTTTAAAATCTCATAAGTTTTTTGAAAAATATCTGGCTTAACTGGATATTTCTCTCCGTTAACACCAGTGATAATCCAATCGCCAGGAGAAGCCTTCATGACACCTTCTAAAGTTTCAATATACATTTCTATGTCAGTTTGAACTGCATCTACTACTACAGGCATCTTACGAACTTTAACCATGCTTTCTCCTCCTGAGTTTTTGATTATTATAGCATAAAAATTAGTATTTCCAAAATGGGAACAACTGAGAATCTCAATTAGTATGGGGCTTAAATTTTGATTTTGCAATTTCTTCATTTTCGCTCGGAGTTCAACGCCATATAAGCTCCATATCCGCCTTGTTTCTTATTATGGTACCAATTGCCGTCTGACTTCTTAAAATCGAATACAGGGAAAACTGTGAAGCCCTAGCATGATTTAAACCACAATCTAAAACCTTTTTAATAATAGCTTGCCTGCTGATGTTTTTTAGAAAGGTTTAAAACATGCAAATAACTGAAGTCAAAAAGAAAAACGGTACAACGGTGTACCGTGCTAACGTATATCTAGGAGTTGACCAGGTAACAGGGAAGAAAGCTAAAACAAGTGTAACGGGTAGGACAAGAAAAGAGGCCAAGCAGAAAGCAAAGCACGCGCAAGATGATTTTATATCAAACGGTTGTACAGTGACCAAAGTAGTACCTGTAAAGAATTATAAAGAGTTAGCTGATCTATGGCTAGACAGTTACCAGCTTACAGTAAAACCTCAGACTTTTTTAGACACTAAGAGGATGCTCTACAATCATCTTATACCTGTCTTTGGTACTCTGAAACTGACCAAGCTATCTGTTAGCTATATACAAAGCTTTATCAATGATTTATCGACTCAGCTAGTTCACTATGCCGTGGTTCATTCAATAAATAGGCGTGTCTTACAGTATGGGGTATCTCTCCAGCTCTTGCCATTCAATCCAGCTAGAGACATTATTCTTCCTAAACAGCCTAAACGTGAGAATACAGCAATCAAGTTCATAGCTTCAGACAATTTAAAGGATCTGTTGGTCCATATGGAAAAACTGGCATTTAGGAAATATAGCTATTATCTTGATTATGTTCTGTATAGCGTCTTACTTGCTACTGGGTGCCGTTTCGGTGAAGTAGTAGCCCTGGAATGGTCTGATATTGACTTAGAGAATGGAACTATAAGCATTAACAAGAATTACAGTAGATTATTAAAGTTAATAGGTACACCGAAAAGCAAAGCAGGAGTTAGGACAATCAGCATAGACAAGAAAACAGTCAACATGCTACGTCTATACAAGAATAGGCAACGCCAATTATATTTGCAGTCTGGGGCGCGTGCTTCGTCTGTGGTGTTTGCAACACCTACGAGAGAGTACCAGAATCTGGCAACCAGACAGGAGGCTTTAGATCGACGGTGTGCTGAGATTTCTATTCCTCGCTTTACTTTTCACGCTTTCCGCCATACTCACGCTAGTTTATTGCTAAATGCTGGTATCAGCTATAAAGAATTACAATACCGTTTAGGTCATGCTACTTTAGCTATGACCATGGATATATACAGCCACCTATCTACGGATAAAGAAAAAGAGGCGGTTTCATATTTTGAAAAAGCCATGAATAGCTTGTAAGTCCACAAAAAGGTGAACAAATTTATATTTCAGAACTCATAGGCTGACTAAAAAGCTTATTAAATCAACGTTTATAGACAACAAAGGAGAAAAACATGACATTTGAAGAAATACTGCCTGGGTTAAAGTCTAAGAAAAAATATGTACGTACTGGTTGGGGAGGTGCTGAAAACTATGTCCAACTTTTTGACACCATTGAACAAAAAGGGGTTGCACTTGAAGTGACGCCCTATTTCCTAATCAACGTGTCTGGAGAAGGAGAAGGTTTTTCCATGTGGAGCCCGACACCTTGTGATGTTTTGGCGACGGATTGGGTAGAAGTGCATGACTAAACGTGTACTCATTACAGGAGTGAGTTCTGGTATTGGACTAGCTCAGGCTCGACTCTTTTTAGAGAATGGCTTTCAAGTTTATGGAGTGGACCAAGGTGAAGATCCACTCTTAGATGGTGATTTCTACTTTTTACAGAGAGATTTGACCTTGGACTTGGAACCTGTTTTTGATTGGTGTCCTCAGGTGGATGTTTTGTGCAATACTGCTGGAGTTTTGGATGATTATAAACCACTTTTAGAACAATCAGCTCAGGAAATTCAAGAGATTTTTGAAATAAACTACGTGACTCCAGTTGAGTTGACTCGGTATTATTTGACGCAAATGCTGGATAATAAAAAAGGGACCATTATCAATATGTGTTCCATCGCTTCTAGCTTAGCAGGCGGTGGTGGACACGCCTATACTTCCTCTAAGCATGCCTTGGCTGGATTTACCAAGCAGTTGGCTCTAGACTATGCTGAAGCTGGGATTCAGGTCTTTGGTATCGCTCCAGGAGCAGTCAAGACGGGTATGACTGCTGCCGACTTTGAACCAGGTGGTTTAGCGGACTGGGTGGCTAGTGAAACTCCAATCAAACGCTGGATTGAGCCAGAGGAAGTAGCAGAGATCAGCCTTTTCTTAGCAAGTAGAAAAGCAAGCGCCATGCAAGGACAAATCTTGACAATAGATGGTGGCTGGTCTTTGAAGTAGGAGGAGTTAGATGGATATTCAAGAAATCACAGAAGAAAATGCATGGCCATTAGTCTTGAAGGTTAAGTCTGAATTATTAGGGTTTCCAGAACTGGGCAATACTTCTTACATGAATTGGAAGGTGAATGATGAAAAACCAACTTGCTCTTAGTGGAGAAAAAATTCTTGAAAAAGTTTATCCTCAAGTATTTCACCACATTGGAATGATTCGTGGGGAATACTTGTTGAGAGAGCTCAACCAAAACATACTATTACCAAGTTGCCAGCAATTTGTAAAAGATTATCTAGACACTATTTGCTCCTTGTACTCAGATGAAGAAGTTTGGTATCGTTTTACTGAATTAACGAATACAGAAGCCAATTGTTTAGAGGGGACTAAAGAGTATTTTGATGAAAATCATCCCTTATTTGGATATAGAGGAACTAGGCGTTTGCTGGCGTGTCCGGATGAATTTCAGGCTGAAGCACATGTCGTTACAGAAGTTTATCAAACCAATCCCAATCTATCTGTTATCTTTCCTTTTGTCAATGATGCCGACCAATTAAAACAAGCTATTACAGTATTGCATCAGCAGGGTTTTACTGGGAAAATTGCCACGATGATTGAATTACCGTCAGCGTATTTTGACTTGGATAGGATACTGGAAACGGGCATTTCAAAGATTGTAGTTGGAATGAATGATTTGACTTCTTTTGTTTTTGCCACTGTGAGAAACAGTCAATGGCATGATAAGGAAAGTCCAATAATGTTAGATATGTTGAGACAGATGCAGGATAAAGCAAGGAAGAATAAGATTGATTTTGCTGTAGCAGGCTATCTGAATACTTCTTTCATACAAAAAATGAATCAGATGGGTATTGAATGCATTCTCCATTACAGCTCTATTCCGGAGATTTTTAATTTAGAAATTGACCACCCAGATCATCTTAAACACATAAAAGAAGAAAGTAAAAAATTACAAAGGAGCACCCATGACACCGCAAGAAATGTGGAATGCATACAAGGAAATCAATCCTTCGATCGGAGATGAAATAGATGCTTGGGCTTTTGGAGTAGAAGCCGATCTCTTGGCAGATTTAGTCCTAAGAGGCGAAAAGACAGCAACAGCTTCAGCCTATGACCTCTACGCACTAGAAGGCGAGTCTCTTCCGCAAGAAGGTACCTTTGACATCATTTTAGATAGCCAAGATCAGGCTGTCTGTATTGTCGAAATTACAAAGGTTTCTGTTGAACCCTTTAATAAAGTTTCTGCTGACCATGCCTATAAGGAAGGTGAGGGAGATAAGACACTTGTCTATTGGCGCCAGGTTCATGAGGACTTTTTCACAGACTGTTTGGGTGAAGCAGGATTGATTTTTACACCTGAAAGTAAGGTTGTTTTAGAAGAATTTCGCAAGGTCTACCCCCTGTAGACTGTAGAAGGAAGAAAGTTTTGGAAATCGCTGTCCAATCCTTTTTTCTTAGACAAAACATGATATAATAAGTTTGTTTGAAGAAGAGTAGCAGCTCTTAAACTTAGATAGGAGAAAACTATGCAAGCAGTTGAACATTTTATTAAGCAATTTGTTCCTGAACATTATGATTTATTTTTAGACTTGAGTCGTGAGACCAAGACGTTTTCAGGGAAAGTGTCCATCACTGGGCAAGCACAGAGTGACCGCATTTCCCTTCATCAAAAAGACTTGGAAATCGCTTCTGTAGAACTTGCAGGTCAAGCTCGTCCATTTACAGTTGACCATGAAAATGAAGCCCTTCATATTGAACTTGCGGAAGCAGGTCAAGTTGAAGTGGTTATCGCCTTTTCTGGTAAAATCACAGACAACATGACAGGGATTTATCCTTCTTATTACACAGTTGATGGAGTCAAGAAGGAAGTCTTGTCTACTCAGTTCGAGAGCCATTTTGCGCGCGAAGCTTTCCCATGTGTGGATGAGCCAGAAGCCAAAGCAACTTTTGACCTCTCTCTACGTTTTGACCAAGCAGAAGGTGAATTGGCCTTGTCTAATATGCCAGAAATCGATGTTGAAAATCGTAAGGAAACAGGTATCTGGAAGTTTGAGACAACACCTCGCATGTCTTCTTACTTGTTGGCCTTTGTTGCGGGTGATTTGCAAGGTGTGACGGCTAAGACTAAAAACGGTACTCTTGTAGGTGTTTACTCAACGAAAGCCCACCCACTATCTAACCTTGATTTCTCACTGGATATTGCTGTTCGCTCTATCGAGTTTTACGAAGATTACTATGGAGTTAAGTACCCAATCCCTCAATCTCTCCACATCGCCCTTCCTGACTTCTCAGCTGGAGCTATGGAAAACTGGGGTCTTGTGACCTACCGTGAAGTTTACTTGGTTGTGGATGAGAACTCTACCTTTGCCAGCCGTCAACAAGTTGCCCTTGTTGTGGCCCATGAATTGGCTCACCAATGGTTTGGTAACCTCGTAACTATGAAATGGTGGGATGACCTTTGGCTCAATGAAAGCTTTGCCAATATGATGGAATATGTCTGTGTAGATGCCATTGAGCCAAGCTGGAATATCTTTGAAGATTTCCAAACAGGTGGAGTGCCTCACGCTCTTGAACGCGATGCGACTGATGGTGTTCAGTCTGTCCACGTCGAAGTTAAACATCCAGATGAAATTAATACGCTCTTTGACGGAGCTATCGTCTATGCCAAAGGAAGTCGCCTCATGCACATGCTTCGTCGTTGGCTAGGTGATGCCGATTTTGCCAAAGGTTTGCATGCCTACTTTGAAAAACATCAGTACAGCAACACCATTGGTCGTGACCTTTGGGATGCTCTTGGTCAAGCATCTGGCCGTGATGTTTCAGCCTTCATGGATTCTTGGTTGGAACAGCCTGGTTACCCAGTTCTCACTGTTAAAGTTGAAAATGATGTTTTGAAGATTTCACAAAAACAATTCTTCATCGGTGAGAACGAAGATAAGAACCGTCTCTGGGTTGTGCCACTAAACAGCAACTGGAAAGGTTTACCTGATACACTTGAAACTGAAAGTATCGAAATCCCTGGCTACGCAGCTCTTCTTGCTGAAAATGAAGGAGCTCTTCGTCTCAATACTGAAAATACAGCTCACTACATTACAGACTATCAAGGAGACTTGTTAGATGCTGTTCTTGCTGACCTAGTTGATCTTGATAACACAAGCAAATTGCAAATCGTCCAAGAACGTCGTTTGCTTGCTGAAGCAGGGCACATTTCTTATGCTGACTTGCTCCCAGTTCTTGATAAACTTGCTAAGGAAGAATCTTACCTTGTCGTTTCAGCTGTTTCTGAAGTCATTTCTGCCCTTGAGCGCTTTATCGATGAAGGAACAGAAGCTGAAAGAGCCTTCAAAGCATTGGTTGCTAAATTGGCTCGTCACAACTATGACCGTCTTGGTTTTGAAGCTAAAGACGGAGAATCAGATGAGGATGAATTGGTTCGTCAGTTGGCTGTTTCTATGATGATTCGCTCAAATGATGCAGAATCTAGTCAAGTCGCTAGCCAAATCTTCGCAGCTCACAAGGAGAATCTTGCAGGACTTCCAGCAGCTATTCGCTCACAAGTTCTGATCAATGAGATGAAACATCATGAGACAAAAGACTTGTTAGCACTTTATCTTGATACTTATACTCATGCAACAGATGCTGTCTTTAAACGCCAGTTGGCAGCAGCTCTTGCATACAGTACAGATGCGGATAATATCCAAACCTTGATTGCTGCTTGGAAGGACAAATTTGTGGTTAAACCGCAGGACTTGTCTGCTTGGTATTACCAATTCCTAGCTCACCAAGCAACTCAGGAAACAGCTTGGTCTTGGGCGCGTGAAAACTGGGCTTGGATTAAGGCAGCTCTTGGAGGAGATATGAGCTTTGATAGCTTTGTTATCCTTCCTGCGCATGTATTTAAGACTCAGCAACGTTTGGCAGAGTACAAGGAATTTTTTGAGCCACAACTTTCAGACCTTGCTCTTAGCCGTAACATCGGTATGGGAATCAAGGAAATTGCAGCGCGTGTTGACTTGATTAACCGTGAAAAAGCTGCAGTGGAAGTAGTCGTTCTTCAATACGGAAACGCATAAATAAGCCTAAAATAAAAAGAAAACTCAGCTATCTCATGTAAAACTCTTCGAAAATCAAATTCAAACCACGTCAGCGTCGCCTTACCGTACTCAAGTACAGCCTGCGGCTAGCTTCCTAGTTTGCTCTTTGATTTTCATTGAGTATAAAATGCAGAGAGTTGAGTTTTTTTTAAGGCAAATTTGGTATAATGGTTTTAATAAGGAGGAGTTTCTCATGATAAAAATCTTATTGGTTGAGGATGACTTAGGCCTGTCAAATTCAGTATTTGACTTTTTAGACGATTTTGCAGATGTCATGCAGGTATTTGATGGAGAAGAAGGTCTCTACGAAGCTGAGAGTGGCGTCTATGACTTGATTTTGCTCGATTTGATGTTACCTGAAAAAAATGGTTTCCAAGTCTTGAAAGAATTGCGTGAAAAGGGAATTACGACACCAGTTCTGATTATGACTGCCAAGGAAAGTTTGGATGACAAGGGACACGGATTTGAATTGGGAGCGGATGATTATTTGACCAAACCTTTCTACCTAGAAGAACTCAAAATGCGGATTCAGGCCCTTCTCAAACGTTCAGGTAAATTTAATGAAAACAGCTTGACTTATGGAAATATTGTAGTTAATTTGTCAACCAATACCGTTAAAGTCGAAGATACTCCTGTCGAATTGCTGGGGAAAGAGTTTGATTTACTGGTTTATTTCCTTCAAAATCAAAATGTTATTTTGCCTAAGACTCAGATTTTTGATCGTCTATGGGGATTTGATAGTGACACAACAATTTCAGTTGTCGAAGTCTATGTTTCAAAAATTCGTAAGAAATTAAAAGGAACCACTTTTGCAGAGAATTTGCAAACCTTGCGCAGTGTTGGGTATATTTTAAAAGATGTTCAGTAAACTAAAAAAAACATGGTATGCGGATGACTTTAGTTACTTTATTCGCAACTTCGGTGTCTTCACTCTGATTTTCTCCACCATGACCTTGATTATTTTACAGGTCATGCATTCGAGTCTTTATACTTCGGTGGATGATAAGCTTCATGGACTGAGTGAAAATCCTCAGGCAGTTATTCAGCTGGCAGTGAATAGGGCAACAGAAGAGATTAAAGATTTAGAGAATGCTGCCACAGATACTAGCAAGACTGAGGTGAAACCCAATGTCAGTTCTAACACAGAAGTCATTCTTTTTGATAAAAATTTTACCCAACTCCTTTCTGGAAATCGATTTTTGGGATTGGATAAAATTAAGTTAGAAAAGAAAGAACTAGGCCATATCTATCAGATTCAGGTTTTTAATAGCTATGGACAAGAAGAAATCTATCGCATGATATTGATGGAAACCAATATCAGTTCGGTTTCAACCAATATCAAGTATGCAGCTATCTTGATTAATACCAGTCAGTTGGAGCAGGCCAGTCAAAAGCACGAGAAATTGATTGTGATTGTGATGACAAGTTTCTGGATTTTGTCTTTGCTTGCCAGTCTCTATCTAGCTAGGGTCAGTGTTCGGCCCCTGCTTGAGAGCATGCAGAAGCAACAGTCCTTCGTGGAAAATGCCAGTCATGAGTTACGAACCCCACTTGCAGTTCTGCAAAATCGTTTAGAGACCCTTTTCCGTAAGCCGGAAGCTACCATTATGGATGTGAGCGAAAGCATTGCCTCTAGTTTAGAAGAAGTCCGAAATATGCGTTTTTTGACAACAAACTTGTTGAACTTAGCTCGTAGAGATGATGGCATTAAGCCAGAACTTGCAGAAGTTCCAACTAGTTTTTTCAATACGACTTTCACAAACTATGAGATGATTGCTTCGGAAAATGATCGTGTCTTCCGTTTTGAAAATCGGATTCATCGCACGATTGTCACAGACCAGCTTCTTCTGAAACAACTGATGACCATCTTATTTGATAATGCTGTCAAGTATACTGAAGAGGATGGTGAAATTGATTTTCTTATCTCGGCGACCGATCGCAATCTGTATTTACTTGTTTCTGATAATGGAGTCGGTATTTCGACAGAAGATAAGAAGAAAATTTTTGATCGTTTTTATCGAGTGGACAAGGCTAGAACCCGCCAAAAAGGTGGATTTGGTTTAGGATTATCTCTGGCCAAGCAAATTGTAGATGCGCTTAAAGGAACCATTACTGTTAAAGATAATAAACCAAAGGGAACAATCTTTGAAGTGAAGATTGCTATCCACACACCATCTAAAAAGAAAAAATAAAAATATCGCTCCAGACGGGGCGATATTTTGGATTACGTGACTTTCAGTCCGTTTCGCTAAGTCAGGTGTGATACAGGCAAACCATCCGTTTTATGGGGGGCATGATTAAAATAACATAAAAATCTTGACAGATAAACTTAAAAAATGTAAACTATTTACTGGTTAATTAATTGGTTAAATAACCAATTTAGAAAACTATTTAATCAAGTAAAGGAAGTTAAGAAAAAGCTTCATCATTTATTGAAATGAGGGATTTATGAAATTCAGTAAAAAGTATATAGCAGCTGGATCAGCTGTTATCGTATCCTTGAGTCTTTGTGCCTATGCACTGAACCAGCATCGCTCGCAGGAAAATAAGGACGATAATCGTGTCTCTTATGTGGATGGTAGCCAGTCAAGTCAGAAAACTGAAAACCTGACACCAGATCAGGTTAGCCAAAAAGAAGGAATTCAGGCTGAGCAAATTGTCATCAAAATTACAGATCAGGGCTATGTGACGTCACACGGTGACCACTATCATTACTATAATGGGAAAGTTCCTTATGATGCCCTCTTTAGTGAAGAACTCTTGATGAAGGATCCAAACTATCAACTTAAGGATGGAGATATTGTCAATGAGATCAAAGGTGGTTATATCATCAAGGTCGATGGAAAATATTATGTCTACCTGAAAGATGCAGCTCATGCTGATAATGTTCGAACCAAAGATGAAATCAATCGTCAAAAACAAGAACATGTCAAAGATAATGAGAAGGTCAGTTCAGATGTTGCTGTAGCAAGGTCTCAGGGACGCTATACGACAGATGATGGTTATGTCTTTAATCCAGCTGATATTATCGAAGATACGAGTGATGCTTATATCGTTCCTCACGGAGGTCACTACCACTATATCCCAAAAAGTGATTTGTCTGCTAGTGAGTTAGCTGCTGCTAAAGCTCATTTAGCTGGCAAAAATACGCAACCAAGTCAGTTAAGCTATTCTTCAGCAGCTAGTGACAATAACACGCAATCTGTAGCACAAGGATCAACTAGCAAGCCAGAAGGTAAGGCTGAAAATCTCCAAAGTCTATTGAAAGAACTCTACGATTCACCTAGCGACCAACGTTACAGTGAATCAGACGGTCTGGTTTTTGACCCTGCTAAGATTATCAGCCGTACGCCAAATGGAGTTGCGATTCCGCATGGCGACCATTACCACTTTATTCCTTACAGCAAGCTCTCTCCTTTAGAAGAAAAGCTTGCTAGAATGGTGCCTATCGGTGGAACTGTTTCTACAGTTTCTACAAATGAAAAACCTCATGAAGTAGCGTCTAGTCTAGGAAGTATTTCAAGCAATCCTTCTTCTTCAACGACAAGTAAGGAACTCTCTTCAACATCTGATGGTTATATCTTTAATCCAAAAGATATCGTTGAAGAAACAGCCACAGCTTATATCGTCAGACATGGTGATCATTTCCATTACATTCCTAAGACGAATCAAATTGGTCAACCGACTCTTCCAAACAATGGTCTAACAATACCTTCGCCATCACTTCTAGTCAATCCTGGTGTTTCACATGAGGAACATGAAGAAGATGGGCACGGCTTTGATGCTAATCGTATTATTGCGGAAGATGAAGCAGGATTTATCATGAGTCATGGTGACCACAATCATTACTTCTTCAAGAAGGATTTGACTGCTGATCAAATCAAGGCAGCACAAGACCACTTGAAAGGTGCAAATCCAGCAACACCAAATCCAGCTCATGATGAAGATCATCATGGACACCATCATGATGAAAACCATGATCACGGTTTTGATGCCAATCGTGTCATCAGTGAGGATGAACAAGGCTTTGTCATGTCACACGGAGATCACAATCATTTCTTCTTTAAGAAAGATTTGACAGCAGAGCAAATTAAGGCCGCACAGGATCATCTGAAAACACATCATGATGTAGAACCTGTAAAACCTCTTGCTAAAACGGTAGAGTCTTTCTCAAGAGATGCTAGTGATGAAGAAAAGATTGCTTATATCTCTAAAACTTATGGCGTTCCACTTGAAGCTATTAGAATTTCAAACGGATTCTTTGTTTTTGGAAATCCAGACCAAGCCTACGATCCAACTCATATCCATCCCTATGCTGTTCGTAAGGAACACGTTCGGATTCCTCTTCAAACTGGCAATCCAGAACTTGATTTCCTAAATGAACTTTATACTACTGCTTTGCGAGATGGTGTGTCTCCTTATAGTTTACAGGTAGAAAATGGTAGTTTTGTGATTCCTCATGGCGACCACAATCACTACATCAAGGTTCAAACGAAGGGCTATGAAGTAGCTTTGAAAAACAAGATTCCAGCCCTACAATCCAATTATCAACCTGGAGCTTTTGATGAGAAGGCAGTCTTGGAAAAAGTAGATCAACTTCTAGCTGATAGCAGAAGTATCTACAAAGACAAGCCTATCGAACAAAGACAGATTGAGTTAGCCTTAGGTCAGTTTACTGAAAACATGAAGAAACTGGCAACTAACTCTACAGCAGGTTATCTTGCGACACTTGATCTCTTTGATAAGCAATATATCCATATTGATGAGAGTGTCAAGCCTACTGAAACAAGTGCTTTAGATAAAAAATATCAAGCCTTGATTGATAAAATCAATACACTAGATACAGATTCTTATGGACTTCCTAAGAAAGACCTTCTTGTTCGACTTCAAGAAGCTAAATTGGCTAAAGATGAGGCTGCTTTAGTAGCGGTTGAATCACAACTTCAAGCTCTTCAAGACTTTAATGATCGAACAGGTGTTACAACAGTTGAATACATCAAGTACTTCTACGAACACGTAAATGACGGTCGTTTGAGTGATGAACTTCGAAACAAAGTGGCTCAGTTGACTTGGACCTTGTATCAATCTCAATCCTTCCTTAAGGCAGCAGAATTGAACAAATTATTCCCAAGTATCTATCAGGCAAAACAAGAAGTGGAAGAAGCTCTGAAAGCTCAGCCAACTACTGCGAAATCAAGTCAGACAGTTCTAGATACTGAAAAAGTTGATAATCAAAGTGCCAAGACAGCTATTTATGGCTTCTTGAAAGAATTGTATGGAGACTTTATGCCTGAAGAGCATGTGAATCATGTCAGCAAGGAACAAGTAGAAAGTCTCTTGAGCAAGGCAACTCAACTCTTAGAGCAAATCCAAGAAGAAGGAATCAGACAATCCTTGGCGGAAGAAGTAGAAAATCTCAAAGCTGCCACAAATAAGGCTGATGCAGATTTGGATGAAGTAAACAGCCAGGTGAAAGATGTCTTGACTCGTATCGCTAGTGCCCTTCAACAAGAGAAAGAAAATGCTGAGCAAGATCCTCAGACACTTGTACTCTATCAAAAACTTTACGATATCCTCATGTCACTTCACGCTTACTTAGAAAACAATAAGGGTTCTGATGAGGACTTTGATAAGGTGGATACTCTACTAGATCAACTTTCTGCTAAGAGTAAAGATAAAGCTGCTTTACTTGAATTGACAAAAGCTATTCTAGTCTTGAATCAAGAAATAAAGTCAAAAGCTAGCGCAAGTGAAGAAGCAACTCCTGCAACAAATGCTGAAGCAAATACTGATAAGACCAGTCCCGAAACTGAAACATCAGTAGCTGCAGAATCTAATAGTGAAACTGCCAGCGACGAAAACAAACCGAGCAACGCAACAGATTCTAAATCTGCTGAATCAGTTCCAGAAAAGGAAACAACAGAATCTACAACAAATACTGGAAATTAAGAAAAACCAGTAGAATAAAAAAGTTGGTAGATAAAAAGTTTGTGGTTGTAGATCTAGGAGATTTTCCCATTCAAGGCTGTTTCCTATTTCTCATTGTAATTATAAACCATGACAACATAAGAAAACGAGCATTTCCAACTGAGGAGGTGCTCGTTTTTTGATAGTTAGAAGTAGTTTTTATCCGTCTATTTAGAGTTGATTACAAGAAATTATTGACTTGAATGTGGATATAAGATTTATTCACTGATTATAATGTTTAAATAGCGTTCCAAAGCAAAGAATTATCCTCATGAGTATGAATCTTATAAATTAACGACCTCCAGACCGTGTTCTGTCAGGCGGTAGATGCTTGAACAGACCTCTTTTAAGAAACGACGGTCATGCGAAACAGTGATGATACCGCCTGGATAGGTTGCAAAGAGTTTTCTGATTTGGGGTTGAGAAGTTGGAGAAAAGTTTCGTGTAGGTTCATCCAACAGGAGAAAGTTTGGTTTGCACAAGACTAAATCCAAAAGCAGGAGTTTACCCTGTTGTCCGCCAGATAAGGAGCGAATTTGATGCTGCATTTCTGGATAACTGAAATTGAGACTGGCTAAGTGAGATTGGATTTTTTGTAGTTCCTCTTTTTCCCCAGTTTTGCTGAAATAGGCTATTGGTGATAAATCCAATTGCAGTTTTTTGTGGTAATCTTGTGGCATAAAACCAAGCGAAATTTCTCTTTTGGCGCTAAGCAGCTGTTGAAACTTGGCTAGCAGAGTCGATTTTCCAATACCATTTGGGCCGATAATACCGATTTTTTCTTGTCCACGGACAGTTAGTCGTAGTTCTTGAACCAAAACTCGCTCGCCAATAGACAAATTTTCTTTTTCCAGTTGGATTAAAACTTTAGAAGCAGGTAATGGTTGAATGTCTGAAAAGAAAAGTTGGATTTGTTCCTCTTCAAGTGGCTTTTGGGTCATGGACTGAGCTGTCTTTTCAAAGCGTTTTTCTTGAGAGAGGACATTTTTCATCTTTTTAGCCAATAGGCGACCGGCAGTACTGTCTTTAGTAGCTCGAAGCACAGTTTCTACATTTTGCTTGACTCGCCGATGTTTTTCCATGGTTTTATCGTAGGCTCTTTGGTCGTTGGCTGCTTGCTGGCTTTGTCTGGCAAAATTAGCCTTTCTCTGCTCACTATAACTATCATAGTCTAAATGCTCTACTAGTGTTTCCGCTTCTTTACGGTGCTTGACCAGTCGCAAGTGAACAATAGTGTCTGCCGTTTCAGAAAGAAAGTCCTCATCATGGGAAATGAAAATAACGGTTTGCCTCATCTTCTGTATCTGTCTTTTTAGCCAATCAACCGTTTCAAGGTCTAGGTCATTTGAAGGTTCATCTAAAAATAGAATCTCAAAGGGTTTGGCTAACTCATGGATGAGCTGAATTTTCAAAGCTTCGCCCCCTGATAGACTGCCAATCTCTTGATCGCTAGCGAAACGGTTGCTATCAAAGTGTAACTCCTCCGCCAAACGATAAAGAATGCTGTAGTCTAAATCAATAGAATCTAAAAAGAAGTAGTCGTGTAGACTTCTCTTTTTCAGCTTCTCGGGAAGTTTTTGAGGAATGTAGGCCAGAGAATGATGGTCAGACTGGATGTCTCCCTTTATAGTGAAATCAGGCAAAGCTTCCCCCATTAAAGTTTTAAGCAAGGTTGATTTGCCATTTCCTTCTTCGCCAATAATAGCGACCTTCTTTCCGTCTTGAATGCTCATGTTTAAGTCTGAGACAAGGTCTCGTAAATCTTTGTTTTGAGTGATGGTCAGGTGATTGATTTTTATCATATGAATTGCCCTTTCTAGAATGTCCATAGTGCATAACAAAAAGCTCTACTTTATCTAGTAGAGTCAAAGTTTATGTCAAAAAAACTCTATTAATACTCTTCAAAAATCTCTTCAAACCACGTCAGCGTCACCTTACCGTAGATATATGTAACTGACTTCGTCAGTCTTATCTACAACCTCAAAGCAGTGCTTTGAGCAACCTGCGGCTAGCTTCCTAGTTTGCTTTTTGATTTTCATTGAGTATAAAATGCCAGAAAAAGAGCATAAAAGAGCACACAAAAAGAGACAAAAACAAAATCTACTAAATAAAGGTTCTTTATTTGATAGACTTAGTTGTTCATGTCTCCCTTACCTCCGAGTATTAGTATCTTTATACTATACCTTTAAGGAAATTTTGTCAACAGAAAACTGGAAATTCCAAGTTCTAAAATCCAAAAACAGGTCCATAAAGAGTCAGTACGTGTTTGACATGCTCGTAATGGAATTTGTCGTAGTTTCGCCAAGCAATGCGTGCTTGGTCGTTCAGTTTTAGGCTACCGAGGCCTATCAGAAGACTGGTACGTTGGTAAAATTTCTCAAGGTCGATTAAGATACTGTTGTTCAACTTTTCCGCTTTTTTGAGCTCTTGCAGAGTAGTATTTAGCAGCTCTTGCAGTCGAATATCATCTGCCGTACCTTGTTTACAGTTTTGGTAGCTTTTATTTAACTCGGATAGGAGTTGGGTTGCATTTGTAATGAGTTCTTTGTCTTCCATAGGGGCATCATCCTTGCTATCATGTATTCTTGCCTATAGTATAGCACCAAAAAATATAGTGATAAATATATTAAAAAAATCGAATTTTAATTACAAAGTTTGGTGGGCTGATTTGTAGCCTTTTCATGGTATAATCAAGAGAGTAAATCTTTATGGAGGAAGTATGAAATTAAATATTCAAGAAATTCGTAAGCAGTCTGAAGGCTTGCATTTTGAACAAACCTTAGACCTAGCCGCAGACCTGCATGCACGTAATCAAGAAATTTTAGATGTAAAATATATCCTTGCAGTTGGGAAAGTACAGTACGAAGACCGTATGTATTTCTTAGATTATCAACTATCTTATACCATTGTTCTTGCTTCAAGTCGCAGTATGGAGCCAGTTGAGTTAGTTGAATCTTATCCAGTAACGGAAGTTTTCATGGAAGGCGCAACCAACCAGCTAGATCAGGAAGTTTTAGATGATGATTTGGTCTTGCCTATCGAAAATGGAGAACTTGACCTTGCTGAGAGCGTGTCAGACAATATCCTACTAAACATTCCTATCAAGGTCTTGACGGCTGAAGAAGAAGCTGGTCAAGGATTTGTGTCAGGAAATGACTGGCAAATCATGACTGAGGAAGAATACCAAGCTCAACAAGCAGTTAAGAAAGAAGAAAACAGTCCTTTTGCTGGCTTACAAGGACTATTTGATGGAGACGAATAATGGTCTTGTCAAAAAAACGTGCACGAAAGGTGCTGGAAGAAATCATTGCTCTGTTTCCAGATGCCAAGCCAAGTCTTGATTTTACCAATCATTTTGAACTCTTGGTTGCGGTCATGTTGTCAGCCCAGACGACAGATGCAGCGGTAAATAAGGCCACACCAGGTCTCTTTGCTGCCTTTCCAACGCCACAAGCCATGTCTGTTGCAACAGAAAGTGAAATTGCCTCACACATTTCTCGCCTGGGACTGTATCGAAATAAGGCTAAATTCCTTAAGAAATGTGCCCAACAGTTACTAGATGATTTTGATGGTCAAGTTCCTCAAACACGTGAGGGATTGGAGAGTTTGGCAGGTGTTGGTCGCAAGACAGCCAATGTTGTCATGAGTGTAGGATTTGGGATTCCAGCTTTTGCAGTGGATACTCATGTGGAGCGTATTTGTAAACACCATGATATTGTCAAAAAATCAGCGACACCGCTTGAGGTGGAAAAGCGGGTTATGGATATTTTGCCACCTGAAAAATGGTTAGCAGCCCATCAGGCCATGATTTATTTCGGACGGGCTATCTGCCATCCTAAAAATCCAGAGTGTGACCAGTACCCACAGTTATATGATTTTAGCAAGTTATAAGATGGGGTTTCAAAAGTTTTTGCTTGATTTTAAGCATGCTTTGTGCTATAGTAATTGATAATTAAATATTCCTTTAAACCTGTCCCGTGAGGCAGGCAAGGAGCGTGATAAAGTAGAAGGGTGAAGTCTATACTGTTTGTAGTAGGGCTTACTTAGCTATACATTTCAAGTCTCCTTGTTTAAGGGGACTTTTCTTTTTGGAGGTTTGTCATGAAGGCAAAAGAAGTTGTAGACGAATTGACCGTCAAACGAGCGATTACGCGTATTACTTATGAGATTATCGAACGCAACAAAGATTTGAATAAAATCGTCTTGGCTGGTATTAAAACTCGCGGTGTCTTTATCGCCCACCGTATCCAGGAACGTTTAGAGCAGCTAGAAAACCTTTCAGTTCCGGTTGTAGAATTGGATACTAAACCCTTCCGTGACGATGTTAAAAGTGGAGAAGATACTTCTTTAGTTTCTGTTGATGTGACAGACCGTGAAGTTATCTTGGTGGACGATGTGCTTTATACAGGCCGCACTATCCGTGCTGCTATTGATAATATTGTAGGTCATGGTCGTCCTGCGCGCGTGAGTTTAGCAGTTCTAGTCGATCGTGGACATAGAGAATTGCCAATCCGTCCAGATTACGTTGGAAAAAATATCCCAACCAGTCGTTCTGAAGAAATCATCGTAGAGATGGCAGAACTTGATGGCCAAGACAGAGTTCTGATTACTGAAGAAGCTTAGAAAGCTAAAGGAGTAGCCATGTCAGAAAATCAACAAGCATTGAACCATGTGGTATCCATGGAAGACCTCACTGTCGATCAAGTGATGAAATTGATCAAGCGAGGAATTGAGTTTAAAAACGGAGCTCAGCTTCCCTATGAGGACCATCCGATTGTCTCCAATCTTTTCTTTGAGGATTCTACACGGACGCATAAGTCCTTTGAAGTGGCAGAGATTAAACTGGGATTGGAACGACTTGACTTTGATGTGAAAACTAGTTCGGTTAATAAGGGTGAGACACTTTATGATACCATCCTGACTCTGTCTGCTTTAGGAGTGGATGTTTGTGTGATTCGTCACCCAGAGGTTGACTACTACAGAGAGTTAATTGCAAGTCCAACGATTACGACTTCCATTATCAATGGTGGAGATGGTTCGGGCCAACACCCTAGCCAGAGCTTGCTTGATTTGATGACCATTTATGAGGAATTTGGCCACTTTGAGGGGCTCAAGGTTGCGATTGCAGGTGACTTGGACCACTCACGTGTTGCTAAATCCAATATGCAGATTTTGAAACGCTTGGGAGCTGAACTTTATTTTGCTGGACCTGAGGAATGGAGAAGTCAAGAGTTTGCAGACTATGGACAGTTTGTAACTATTGATGAAATCATTGATCAGGTGGATGTCATGATGTTTCTTCGTGTGCAACATGAACGTCATGATAGTGGAGCTGTCTTTTCGAAAGAAGACTACCATGCTCAACATGGCTTGACTCAAGAACGTTATGATCGCTTGAAAGAAACAGCAATCCTCATGCACCCAGCTCCAGTCAATCGTGATGTAGAAATTGCAGATCACTTGGTTGAAGCACCAAAATCACGGATTGTCCAACAAATGACCAATGGTGTCTTTGTTCGAATGGCAATCTTAGAATCCGTACTGGCGAGTAGAAACGCCAACTAAAACACAAGACGTTAAAAGACGCCAGTGAGCGTCCACGAGAGGTGAAAATATGACAAAAAGACTTCTAGTATTAGAAGATGGAACAATTTTTGAAGGCAAGGCCTTCGGAGCAGATATCGATGTAACAGGTGAAATTGTCTTTAATACAGGTATGACCGGCTACCAAGAATCCATTACAGACCAGTCTTATAATGGACAAATCTTGACCTTTACCTATCCTTTGGTAGGAAATTATGGAATTAACCGTGATGATTACGAATCCATTATTCCAACTTGTAAGGGAGTTGTTGTTTTCGAAGAAGCACGTAGAGCAAGCAACTGGCGCAACCAAATGACCTTGGATGAATTTTTGAAAGCCAAGAAAATTCCTGGTATTTCAGGGATTGATACGCGTGCACTTACCAAGATTATCCGTAAGCATGGTACCATGCGAGCAACCTTGACTCATGTTGGAGATAGTATGGACCATGTGACGGACCAGCTCCAAGCGACAGTCTTGCCGACAGACAATATCAAGCAGGTTTCTACTAAAACTTCCTATCCAGCTCCAGGAGTTGGTTTGAGCGTGGTGCTAGTGGACTTTGGTCTCAAGCACTCAATCTTACGTGAACTTTCTAAGCGCAACTGTAACGTGACGGTTGTTCCGTATTCGACAACGGCTGAAGAAATTCTCCATCTCAATCCTGACGGAGTTATGTTGTCAAACGGTCCAGGTAACCCAGAAGATGTTCCACAGGCACTGGATATGATTCGCGGTGTGCAAGGAAAAATTCCAATCTTTGGTATCTGTATGGGGCATCAACTTTTTGCAATGGCAAACGGGGCTAAGACTTACAAGATGAAGTTTGGTCACCGTGGATTCAACCATGCGGTACGCGAAATTGCTACAGGCCGTGTAGACTTTACCAGCCAGAACCATGGTTATGCAGTTAGCCGTGAGGATTTGCCAGAACACTTGATTATCACCCACGAAGAAATCAATGACAAGTCAGTTGAAGGTGTGCGTCACAGATACCAACCTGCTTTCTCTGTTCAATACCATCCAGATGCAGCTCCTGGTCCTCATGATGCAAGCTACCTATTTGACGAGTTTATCGAGATGATGGAAGCTTTTAAACAATCAAACTAAGAACGAGTAAAAGCTCGTCGGAGAATTTATGTAACTGAACACGGACGGAAAGCTCGGAATTTAGAGAAACCAACTTGGATTGTCAATCCTTCCTTAGTTTCCTAAAATTCAATCGCTTTCTATTCGTCCTTTGTATCTTATTTAATGTCGCTCTGTGAGGCGACGAATAGAAAGGCAGGTCGTTTCTTTTAGTCGCTATCAGGCGAACTAAAAACTCCCTGCACTAGATTTTTTACCGAAAAGTATCGTTTCGCTAAAAAATCGTCGGAGAATTTATTTAATGGCAACCTGAGAGTTGCCGAATAGAAAGGAGAAGATACATTGTTCGCGGAAGTGAACACGCCCTAAGAACTGTGTGAAAAAGATAAACATTGTCTTGACGCTGAAGGCGTCTGCACCGAGTTTCCTATTTTCACTGTGTTCTTTACGGGCTTTGTATCATAAACTATGCCTAAACGTACTGATATTCAAAAAATTATGGTGATTGGTTCTGGTCCGATTATTATTGGTCAGGCTGCTGAGTTTGACTACGCTGGGACCCAGGCTTGCTTGTCGTTGAAAGAGGAAGGTTATGAGGTTGTCTTGGTTAACTCAAACCCTGCCACCATCATGACGGACAAGGAGATTGCGGACAAGGTTTATATTGAACCGATTACACTTGAGTTTGTAACGCGTATTCTTCGTAAGGAACGTCCAGATGCCTTGCTACCAACCCTTGGTGGTCAGACAGGGCTCAACATGGCCATGGAATTGTCTAAAAATGGTATCCTAGATGAACTTGGTGTTGAGCTTCTGGGAACTAAATTATCTGCCATTGACCAAGCGGAGGACCGTGACCTCTTTAAACAATTGATGGAAGAGCTCAACCAACCAATTCCAGAATCTGAAATTGTTAACACAGTAGAAGAAGCAGTTGCCTTTGCAGCAACAATTGGCTACCCAGTCATCGTCCGTCCAGCCTTTACACTTGGTGGTACTGGTGGTGGTATGTGTGCCAACGAGGAAGAATTGCGTGAAATCGCTGAAAATGGTTTGAAATTGTCACCTGTTACCCAATGTTTGATTGAGCGTTCAATCGCAGGTTTCAAGGAAATCGAATACGAAGTGATGCGTGACTCAGCTGACAATGCCTTGGTTGTTTGTAACATGGAAAACTTTGACCCTGTTGGAATTCACACAGGGGACTCTATCGTATTTGCCCCTGCGCAAACCATGTCAGATTATGAAAACCAAATGCTACGTGACGCGAGCTTGAGCATCATTCGTGCCCTTAAGATTGAAGGGGGATGTAACGTTCAGTTGGCCCTTGATCCCCACAGCTTCAAGTACTATGTCATCGAAGTAAACCCTCGTGTATCGCGTTCGTCAGCCCTTGCTTCTAAGGCGACAGGTTACCCAATTGCCAAATTGGCTGCTAAGATTGCCGTCGGTTTGACCTTGGATGAGGTTATTAACCCAGTCACGGGTTCAACCTATGCCATGTTTGAGCCAGCCCTTGACTACGTCGTTGCCAAGATTCCACGTTTCCCATTTGACAAGTTTGAAAAGGGTGAGCGCCGTCTTGGGACACAGATGAAGGCCACTGGAGAAGTCATGGCAATCGGTCGAAACATCGAAGAATCTCTCCTTAAAGCTTGTCGTTCCCTTGAAATTGGTGTGCACCACAATGAAATGCCTGAGCTTGCAGCAGTTTCTGATGATGCCTTGATTGAAAAGGTTGTTAAGGCCCAAGATGACCGTCTCTTCTATGTGTCAGAAGCTATTCGCCGTGGTTACACACCAGAAGAAATTGCAGAACTTACAAAAATCGATATCTTTTATCTCGATAAACTTCTACATATCTTTGAGATTGAGCAGGAGTTGGGTGCCCATCCACAAGATCTTGAAGTGTTGAAAACTGCAAAATTGAATGGATTTTCAGACCGTAAGATTGCTGAACTATGGAAAACGACAGCTGACCAAGTTCGCCAACTTCGTTTGGAAAACAAGATTGTCCCAGTCTACAAGATGGTCGATACTTGTGCGGCAGAATTTGACTCTGAAACACCATATTTCTATTCAACCTATGGTTGGGAAAATGAATCTATCAGATCTGATAAGGAATCTGTACTAGTTCTAGGTTCAGGTCCAATCCGTATCGGTCAAGGGGTCGAGTTTGACTACGCAACTGTTCATTCAGTTAAGGCTATTCAGGCGGCTGGCTATGAGGCCATCATCATGAACTCAAACCCAGAGACCGTCTCTACAGACTTCTCTGTATCAGACAAGCTTTACTTTGAACCATTGACATTCGAAGATGTTATGAATGTCATCGACTTGGAGCAACCAAAGGGCGTTATCGTTCAGTTCGGTGGTCAAACAGCCATCAACCTTGCGGAGCCATTGGCAAAAGCAGGTGTGACCATCCTTGGTACACAGGTCGCTGACCTAGACCGTGCGGAAGACCGTGACCTCTTCGAGCAAGCTCTTAAAGATTTGGATATTCCACAGCCACCAGGACAAACGGCTACAAATGAAGAAGAAGCAGTGCTTGCAGCTCGCAAGATTGGCTTCCCAGTCTTAGTTCGCCCATCTTATGTTTTAGGTGGACGTGCTATGGAAATCGTAGAAAATGAAGAAGATCTTCGTTCTTACATGCGTACAGCGGTTAAGGCTAGTCCTGACCATCCAGTCCTTGTTGACTCTTATATCGTTGGACAAGAGTGTGAAGTTGATGCTATTTCAGACGGAGAAGATGTTCTCATCCCTGGTATCATGGAGCACATCGAACGTGCCGGTGTCCACTCAGGTGACTCAATGGCCGTTTACCCACCACAAACCTTGTCGCAAAAGGTGCAAGAAACAATCGCAGACTATACTAAACGTCTAGCAATCGGTCTTAACTGCCTTGGAATGATGAACATCCAGTTTGTTATCAAGGATGAAAAAGTCTACGTTATTGAGGTCAATCCACGTGCCAGCCGTACGGTACCTTTCCTTTCAAAAGTAACTAATATTCCAATGGCTCAGGTAGCTACTAAGCTCATTCTTGGTCAAAACCTTGAAGAACTTGGCTACCAAGATGGACTTTACCCTGAAAGCACTCGCGTTCATATTAAAGCACCAGTCTTCTCCTTCACGAAACTAGCTAAGGTAGACAGCTTGCTCGGTCCTGAAATGAAGTCAACAGGTGAAGTTATGGGTTCTGATACGACTTTGGAAAAAGCTCTCTATAAAGCCTTTGAAGCTTCTTACTTACACTTGCCAACCTTTGGTAACGTTGTATTCACTATCGCTGATGATGCAAAAGAAGAAGCCTTGGACTTGGCTCGTCGTTTCCAAAATATTGGCTATGGAATCCTCGCGACAGAAGGGACAGCAGCCTTCTTTGCCAGTCATGGATTACATGCTCAGCCTGTTGGTAAGATTGGTGATGACGATAAGGATATTCCAAACTTTGTTCGTAAAGGAAGAATCCAAGCTATTATTAACACAGTGGGAACCAAACGTACTGCTGACGAAGATGGTGAGCAGATTCGCCGTTCAGCCATTGAACACGGTGTGCCCCTCTTCACAGCCCTAGATACAGCTAACGCCATGCTCAAAGTGTTGGAAAGCCGTAGTTTTGTCACAGAAGCGATCTAGTTGAGAAAAATTTTTCACATTTTTAAAGCCAGCGTTTTCTGACGCTGGCTTTTGCGATATTAGTGCAGGCTATTCAACTATCAGTTCTTCACTCAAGGATGATTATGAATTGTGATACGATAAGAATAAATTGAGAATGGCTTATGATGTTAATCGTTCCCCTTTTTTGTAATTCTAGTATATCAGATCAATATAAATTTGCATGCTACTCCCTTTTGAAAAATGGCTATTTCAGGTTAAAAAAACGACATTTTAGATTTTCTGTTCCAGAAAAAGCTATCGCTATGATATAATTATTTTATGATTATTACCATTCCTATAAAAAACCAAAAAGATATTGGTACACCATCTGATTCAGTCGTTGTTCTCGGCTATTTTGATGGTATACACAAGGGGCATCAAGAATTATTTCGCATTGCCAATAAGGCTGCGAGAAAAGATTTATTACCTATCGTCGTTATGACCTTTAATGAATCTCCAAAGATTGCTTTAGAGCCTTATCATCCTGATCTGTTTTTACATATTTTGAACCCTGCTGAACGTGAGAGGAAATTAAAGCGTGAAGGCGTAGAAGAATTATATCTCCTTGATTTTAGTAGTCAATTCGCTAGTCTCACGGCAGAAGAATTTTTTGCAACCTATATCAAGGCTATGAACGCCAAAATTATTGTTGCAGGTTTTGATTATACATTTGGTTCTGACAAAAAGACGGCAGAAGACTTAAAGGATTACTTTGATGGAGAAGTCATTATCGTTCCACCTGTAGAAGATGAGAAAGGAAAGATTAGTTCAACTCGTATCCGTCAAGCTATTTTAGATGGAAATGTAAAAGAAGCAGGAGAACTTTTGGGGGCACCGCTTCCATCAAGAGGTATGGTGGTTCATGGCAATGCTCGTGGTCGTACGATTGGTTATCCAACAGCTAATTTGGTGCTTTTAGATCGTACTTATATGCCAGCAGATGGCGTTTATGTCGTTGATGTTGAGATTCAAAGACAGAAGTATCGTGCTATGGCTAGTGTCGGGAAAAATGTGACCTTTGATGGAGAAGAAGCACGTTTTGAAGTCAATATTTTTGATTTTAATCAAGATATTTATGGGGAAACCGTCATGGTTTATTGGCTTGATCGCATTCGAGATATGAGCAAATTTGACTCAGTTGACCAATTAGTGGATCAGTTAAGGGCTGATGAAGAAGTAGCTCGGAATTGGTCTTAAGAGTTTGGGTAATTAAAAAAGAGGCTGTTTGTAACCCAAAAGATAGATGAATAAGTCTAACTTTTGAGGTCACTACACTACCTCTTTTATTCTTTTTCAAAGGTGAATCCTTCTCCAAGGATTTCATGGGCTTCTGTAATGGTTATAAAGGCTTGAGGATCGATTCGATGAATCATTTCCTTCATTTTCACAATCTCATTTCTACCGACAATACAGTAGATAATCTTCAAATCTTTTTGACTATAGTAGCCTTGACCAGAAATAAAAGTAACGCCTCTTCCTAGATCATCATTAATCGCTTTAGCAAGTTGGTCAGGACGTTTTGTGATAATCATAAAGCCTTTACCAGCATAGCCACCTTCTCCAATCAAATCAATGACACGAGAAACGATAAAATCAAATAAGAGCGTGTAAGAAACCAATCTCAAGTCCTTGAAGATTAGGAGAATGAGCATGAGAATACAAAAATCTAAGATAAAGAGCAGTTTTCCCATTGATATATGAGTGTATTTATTGAGAATACGAGCTAGAATATCAGTACCACCAGTTGTACCTCCAGCATTAAATATAATTCCAAGACCGATTCCCAATAGAATTCCCGCTATAAGAGCTGTGATTAGTAAATCACCTTGAAGGTCAATATGAAGGGGAATACGCTCGAAAAAAGCCAACCAGGCAGACAAGGCTAAGGTTCCGAGCAAACTAGAATAGAGGGATTTTGCTCCAAATATTTTCCAAGCTAGGATGAAAAGGGGAATGTTAATCAGCAAGTTCATGAGCGAAACAGGGATTTTAAAAAGATAAAAGGTGATGAGGGTAATACCTGTCGCCCCTCCTTCAAAGAGATGACGGGGAACTACAAAATAAGTCAGTCCAAAAGCATAAATAGCAGCACCTAGTAAAATGGTTAAAATGGGGTAAATTTTTTTAATCATAGGACACCTCTTTTCTTATAAGTTGATTATATCAAATTTTTACGGAAAATTTGATTGACTCCATTAGGATTTTTAATCTTTTTTTGATATAATTAGAAGTAAGAAAACCAATCTGAATCCTAAAATAGAAAGATTGATACTATGACAAAAATTAAGATTGTAACCGATTCATCTGTTACTATTGAACCAGAACTAGTAAAACAATTAGATATTACAATTGTTCCATTATCTGTAATGATTGATAATGTTGTTTATTCTGATGCGGATTTGAAAGAGGAAGGTAAATTTCTTCAGTTGATGCAAGCAAGTAAGAATCTTCCTAAGACAAGTCAACCTCCTGTAGGTGTCTTTGCTGAAGTTTTTGAAGACCTATGCAAAGATGGTAGCCAGATTCTTGCTATTCATATGTCCCATGCTCTTTCGGGGACTGTAGAAGCAGCACGCCAAGGTGCCAGCCTATCTACTGCCGACGTGACAGTTATCGATAGTTCCTTTACTGACCAAGCCTTGAAATTCCAAGTTGTTGAGGCTGCGAAATTAGCACAAGAAAGCAAAGATATGGCGGAAATTTTATCTCACGTTGAAGAGGTAAAAAACCATACGGAGCTCTATATTGGTGTTTCTACTCTAGAAAATCTAGTAAAAGGTGGACGAATTGGCCGTGTAACTGGATTGTTGAGCTCACTTCTCAATATCCGTGTTGTCATGCAAATGAAAGACCATGAATTGCAGCCAATTGTTAAAGGTCGTGGAGCTAAAACCTTTAAAAAATGGTTAGATGAGTTGACAACATCTCTCTCTGAACGTTCTGTAGCAGAGATTGGAATTTCATATTCTGGTAATGCTGACTGGGCAAAAGAGATGAAAGAAAGTTTACAAGCCTATGTTGAAAAACCAATTTCTGTTTTAGAAACCGGTTCTATTATTCAGACTCATACAGGTGAGAATGCGTGGGCTATTTTGGTACGTTACCATTCCTAAAAAAATAAAGAAAATGCGAATAAACAGCGTTTTTAACTTGACCTATAAGGGATTTTAGGATATGATTATATTTGTTAATTAGAAATTAATTTGGAGGAATCATTAACATGGCAAACAAACAAGATTTGATCGCTAAAGTAGCAGAAGCTACAGAATTGACTAAGAAAGACTCAGCAGCAGCAGTTGAAGCTGTATTTTCAGCAGTAGCTGACTACCTTGCAGCTGGTGAAAAAGTTCAATTGATCGGTTTTGGTAACTTTGAAGTTCGTGAGCGTGCTGCACGTAAAGGTCGCAACCCACAAACTGGTAAAGAAATCACAATTGCAGCTTCTAAAGTTCCAGCATTCAAAGCTGGTAAAGCTCTTAAAGACGCTGTTAAATAATTAGTCTTTAAAAAGCCTGTCATATCAAGCATTTGAGCTTGTGTGACAGGCTTTTTTGTGGCTCTTTGTCAACTGTAGTGGGTTGAAGAAAAGCTAAGATCGAGAAAGGACACATTTCGTCCTTTCTTTTTTGATATTGAGAGCGATAAAAATCCGTTTTTTGAAGTTTTCAAAGTTCCGAAAACCAAAGGCATTTCGCTTGATAAGTTTGATGAGATTATTGGTCGCTTCCAATTTGGCGTTGGAATAGGGTAGTTGAAGGGCGTTGACAATCTTTTCTTTATCCTTGAGGAAGGTTTTAAAGACAGTCTGAAAAAGAGGATGAACCTGCTTTAGATTGTCCTCAATAAGTCCGAAGAATTTGTCAGGTTCCTTGTTCTGAAAGTGAAAAAGTAAGAGCTGATAGAGATTGTAGTGGTGTCTCAAGTCTTCTGAATAGCTCAAAAGCTTGTCTAGAATTTCTTTATTTGTTAAGTGCATGCGAAAAGTAGGGCGATAAAAACGTTTATCACTGAGTTTACGACTATCCTGCTGTATGAGCTTCCAGTAGCGCTTGATGGCTTTGTATTCATGGGATTTTCGCTCAAATTGATTCATGATTTGGACACGAACACGACTCATAGCACGGCTTAAGTGTTGTACAATGTGAAATCGATCTAGAACGATTTTAGCACATGGAAAAAGCTGTTTAGCCAAGGCATAATAAGGACTAAACATATCCATCGTAATGATTTTCACCTGACAACGAACAGCTCGCTCGTAGCGCAGAAAGTGATTTCGTATGATAGCCTGTGTTCTGCCTTCAAGAACAGTGATGATGTTAAGATTATCAAAATCTTGTGCAATGAAACTCATCTTTCCCTTGGTAAAGGCATACTCGTCCCAAGACATAATCTCTGGAAGACGAGAAAAATCATGCTTAAAACGGAAGTCATTAAGCTTGCGAATGACAGTTGAAGTTGAAATAGCCAGTTGATGAGCGATATCGGTCATAGAAGTTTTTTCAATCAATTTTTGCGCAATTTTTTGGTTGATAATACGAGGAATTTGGTGATTTTTCTCGACGAGAGAGGTCTGTGAGACCATCATTTTAGAGCAATGATAGCACTTGAAACGACGCTTTTTAAGGAGGATTCTGGTAGGCATACCAGTTGTTTCAAGGTAAGGAATTTTCGATGGTTTTTGGAAGTCATATTTCTTCATTTGACTTCCACATTCAGGACAAGATGGGGCCTCATAATCCAGTTTAGCGATGATTTCCTTGTGGGTATCTCTATTAACAACATCCATAATTTGGACATTAGGGTCTTTGATATCGAGTAGTTTTGTGATAAAATGTAATGGTTCCATATGATTCTTTCTAATGAGTTGTTTCGTCGCTTTTCATTATAGGTCATATGGGACTTTTTTTCTACACAAAAATAGGCTCCATAATATCTATAGGGGATTTACCCACTACAAATATTATAGAGCCTTTTTTGTTTGTTTTGGGGCATTTTTGGGGCAAAACACTATTTTTCCCTTTGTTACTTGTTTTAGGATGATATCAATCTGCGTTTTCATTGTTTTATAAGAGAGATGAGTCTTTATTGTTTATCCGTAGGATGATCGACTATTTTAAATAATACTGTATTTCTAGCTTATACTCTTTTAAAATCTCTTCAAACCACGTCAGCTTCACCTTGGATTATATATGTGACTGACTTCGTTAGTCTTATCTACAATCTCAAAGCAGTGCTTTGAGCAACCTGTGGCTAGCTTCCTAGTTTTCTCTTTGATTTTCATTGAGTATTATTTGTCTCAAAATCAAACCATGAAGATGGATAATTGCATTCTATGATATTATATTGATTTTCAGCTGAAGTCATATTAAAAATATTTAAGTAGAAAGAAAAGTCATATACTGTCTATTGAAAATATTATAAATCAGATACAAAGACAGGTGAAACCTTCTGTGTTATACTAGAGATATGTTAGATTTGAAAGAATATGGTATCGTCATGTGGCCGGAGGAGAAGATCCTTTCTTTTCGTGAGAAACTCCTCAACTGGTATGATGGAAACAAGCGAGATTTACCGTGGCGTAGAAGTAAAAATCCTTATCATATCTGGGTGTCTGAAATTATGCTCCAGCAGACCAGGGTGGATACGGTTATTCCTTACTATGAACGGTTCTTGGACTGGTTTCCAACAGTGGAAAGTTTGGCGAATGCGTCTGAAGAGCGTTTGTTAAAGGCTTGGGAGGGACTGGGATATTATTCTCGAGTTCGTAATATGCAGGCTGCAGCCCAGCAGATTATGACTGACTTTGGTGGTCAATTTCCAAACACCTATGAAGGAATTTCCAGTTTGAAAGGAATTGGCCCTTACACGGCCGGAGCCATATCCAGTATTGCTTTTAACTTGCCTGAGCCAGCTGTAGATGGTAATGTTATGCGTGTTTTGGCCCGCCTGTTCGAAGTCAACCATGATATTGGGATTCCAAGTAATCGCAAAATTTTTCAGGCAATGATGGAAATCCTGATTGACCCAGAAAGGCCTGGTGACTTTAATCAAGCCTTGATGGACTTGGGCTCAGATATTGAGGCGCCTGTAAATCCAAGACCAGAAGAAAGCCCAGTTAAGGACTTCAGTGCGGCATATCAGAATGGCACAATGGACTGTTATCCAATTAAGGCTCCCAAGAAAAAGCCTGTCCCAATTTATCTTAAAGCCTTGGTGGTCAAAAATACTCAAGGACAATTTTTACTTGAAAAAAATGAGAGTGAAAAGTTGTTGGCAGGATTTTGGCATTTTCCCTTGATAGAAGTAGATGAGTTTTTGCAAGAGGAGCAGTTTGACCTCTTTCATCAGGTTGCAGAAGAAAGTGTAAACTTTGGCCCCAGTCCAGAAGAGAGTTTCCAGCAGGACTATGACCTAGAAGTTGATTGGCTTGATGTTTGTTTTGAGACTGTCAAGCATGTCTTTAGCCATCGAAAGTGGCATGTTCAAATTGTAGCAGGTCAGGTGAGTGACTTTCATGATTTTTCAGATAGGGAAGTTCGCTGGCTTTCACCAGAAGAGTTCAAGGATGTTCCACTTGCCAAACCCCAACAAAAAATCTGGCAGGCTTATGCACAAGCCAACTTAGACAGTAGCAAAGACTAGCTATTGTGTCTTCTTGCTATTTTTTTGGTATAATAGTAGAGAAAAAGGTGAACATATGAAAAAAATATTAATTGTAGATGATGAAAAACCAATCTCAGATATTATCAAGTTTAATATGACCAAGGAAGGTTACGAAGTTGTAACTGCTTTTAACGGTCGTGAAGCGCTAGAGCAATTTGAAGCAGAGCAGCCAGATATTATTATTTTGGATTTGATGCTTCCAGAAATTGATGGTTTAGAAGTTGCGAAGACTATTCGCAAGACTAGTAGTGTGCCTATTATCATGCTGTCAGCTAAAGACAGTGAATTTGATAAGGTTATCGGTTTGGAGCTTGGAGCGGATGACTATGTGACAAAACCCTTCTCAAATCGTGAGTTGCAGGCGCGTGTTAAAGCTCTTCTTCGTCGCACGGACTTGGTTTCTGTAGATAATCAAGAATCAGATGAAAATAAAACTCAACCCTTGCAAATTGGGGACTTGGAGATTGTTCCAGATGCCTATGTTGCTAAGAAATACGGTGAAGAACTAGATTTAACCCACCGTGAATTTGAACTCTTGTACCATTTGGCTTCTCATATCGGTCAAGTGATTACACGTGAACACTTGCTTGAAACGGTCTGGGGTTACGATTATTTCGGAGATGTTCGGACTGTTGATGTAACTATCAGACGTTTGCGTGAGAAGATTGAAGACACACCAAGTCGTCCTGAGTATATCCTAACACGTCGCGGTGTTGGTTATTATATGAGAAATAATGATTAAACTAATTAAAGATACAGTTTTAACCAGTGATTTTATCTTTATCCTCATTCTACTTGGCTTTATTTTAGTGGTGACCTTGCTCTTACTAGAAAATCGTCGGGATAATATTCGGTTGAAGCAAATCAATCAAAAGGTAAAAGACCTGATTGCAGGAGATTATTCTCAGGTATTGGATATGCAGGGAAGCTCTGAAATCACCAATATTACTAATAATCTCAATGATTTATCAGAAGTAATTCGTTTAACCCAAGAAAATCTGGAACAAGAGAGTAAACGATTACATAGTATCCTATCTTACATGACCGACGGAGTCCTTGCGACCAATCGTCGTGGTAAGATTACTATGATTAATGACATGGCTAAGAAACAGTTAGGTGTTCAGAAAGAAGATGTTCTTAACAAGAGTATCCTAGAGTTACTTAAGATTGAAGATGAGTATGAACTTCGTGATTTGATTACCCAAATTCCTGAGCTCATCATTGATTCTCAGGATGCTAATGGTGAGTATCTAAGCCTCCGTGTTCGCTTTGCCTTGATTCGTCGAGAGTCTGGCTTTATTTCGGGTCTGGTTGCTGTTTTGCATGATACGACGGAGCAGGAGAAGGAAGAACGCGAACGGAGGCTCTTTGTTTCCAACGTTAGTCATGAGCTACGTACTCCTCTAACTAGTGTGAAATCTTATCTTGAAGCCTTGGATGAGGGGGCTTTGTGTGAAACTGTAGCACCAGACTTTATCAAGGTATCTCTAGATGAAACCAACCGTATGATGCGAATGGTGACGGATCTCCTCCATCTCTCACGGATTGATAATGCGACCAGTCACCTAGATGTGGAACTGATTAACTTTACTGCCTTTATTACTTTTATCCTCAACCGTTTTGATCAGATAAGAGGGCAGGATGAAGAGAAAAAATATGATTTGGTAAGGGATTATCCAATTACCTCTGTCTGGATTGAAATTGATACAGATAAGATGACACAGGTGATTGATAATATTCTTAACAATGCCATCAAGTATTCGCCAGATGGTGGAAAAATCACAGTGACCATGAAGACGACTGATGATCAGATGATTTTATCCATCTCAGACCAAGGTTTGGGTATTCCTAAGCAGGATTTACCACGTATTTTTGACCGTTTTTATCGTGTGGATCGTGCTAGAAGTCGTGCCCAGGGTGGAACAGGTCTGGGACTGTCTATTGCCAAAGAAATTATCAAACAACATAAAGGCTTTATTTGGGCCAAGAGTGAATACGGTAAGGGATCAACCTTTACCATTGTGCTCCCTTATGATAAGGATGCAGTGAAAGAAGAAGTATGGGAGGATGAAGTAGAAGACTAGAATGAGTGAAACAGGCTTTAAATACAGTATTTTAGCGTCGGGTTCCAGTGGAAATTCCTTTTATCTGGAAACTCCAAAAAAGAAGCTTTTAGTGGATGCAGGCTTGTCTGGCAAGAAAATTACCAGTCTCCTTGCTGAAATTAATCGCAAACCAGAAGATCTGGATGCTATTTTGATTACGCATGAGCATTCAGACCATATCCATGGAGTGGGTGTTTTGGCTCGCAAGTATGGTATGGATTTGTATGCCAATGAAAAGACTTGGCAGGCTATGGAAAATAGCAAGTATCTTGGCAAGGTAGATTCTTCACAAAAGCATATCTTTGAAATGGGCAAAACCAAAACCTTTGGAGATATCGATATCGAGAGTTTTGGTGTGAGTCATGATGCAGTCGCACCGCAGTTCTATCGCTTTATGAAGGATGATAAGAGTTTTGTCCTTTTGACAGATACTGGTTATGTTAGTGACCGTATGGCAGGGATTGTCGAAAATGCAGATGGCTATCTTATCGAGTCCAACCATGATGTAGAGATTTTACGAGCAGGTTCCTATGCTTGGCGACTCAAACAACGAATCCTATCTGATCTCGGTCACCTTTCTAACGAGGACGGTGCTGAAGCCATGATTCGGACGCTAGGAAATCGCACTAAGAAAATCTATCTTGGTCACTTGTCTAAGGAAAACAATATCAAGGAGCTGGCTCACATGACCATGGTCAACCAGCTAGCACAAGCTGATCTGGGAGTTGGAGTAGACTTTAAGGTTTATGATACCTCACCAGATACCGCAACACCATTGACAGATATATAAAAAGAAGGCGAATGTGCCTTCTTTTTTAGATATCTAGTAGGGATTTGGTGTGGTATAATGTTTACAAATGATATAGGAGAAGTAGTGTGAAAAGAAAATGGTTATTTGAGGATTACTATGACACAACTATTATCATACTTGCGTTAATCTCTGTTATTCTGGTATTGCTTGGATTTGCTGAGATGGTCGATTTGGACAATCCTACGTACAACATTATTGATTTACTACTTTGGGGTGTTTTTGTGGTAGATTATGGCTGGCGGTTCTTTTTAAGTAAAGAGAAATGGCGATTCATAATTGAAAATATCTTTGATCTGCTAGCTATCCTACCTTTAAATGCTATTTTTATAGTGTTTCGATTAGGACGTATCTTTCGCTTAGCAAGGATGACAAAATTACTGAAACTGACTCGTTTACTTAGAATAATTGGACTTACAGGTAAATTAGAAAGAAAAATTAGTAGATTCTTACGAACAAATGGCCTGATTTATATCTTGTATGTTAATATCTTTATCGTGCTAGTAGGAAGTTCAATTTTATCTGTAGTTGAAGAAAAATCATTCTCAGATAGTCTTTGGTGGGCTCTTGTGACAGTAACCACTGTTGGTTATGGTGATATTGTTCCAGTTTCCCTTTTTGGGAAATGGATAGCTGTTTTATTAATGTTGGTAGGGATTAGTACAATAGGAATGTTAACAAGTACCTTAACGAACTTTTTTGTAAAGGAGAATCCAGACGAACAGATACAATTTGATAAACTCCAAGATGAATTATCTAGTCAGAGAATATTAATAGAGAAACAATCTGAAAAGATAGAAGAACTACATCGAATGATAAAAGACTTAGTTGAAAAAATATAATAAAAGTGAGACAAAACTTGATTCGAGGAGAAATCAAGTAAGTCTTGACACAATAAAACGCATAATATCAAGGTCTGGCACTTTACATTATGCGTTTTTGTGATTTTTATTAGAATGGCAATTTCCCGGCGAAAGCACCTAATTTTTTCTTAGTCGTTTCATCGATTTGTTCAAGAGCAGAGTTGATGGCTTGAACGGTCATATCAGAAAGGGTTTCGAGGTCTTCTGGGTCAACGACAGCTGGATTGAAGTCAATGCTGACAACTTTCTTATCTCCAGTTAAGGTCGCTTGAACAAGATCTTGAGCAGATTTGCCAACAAATTGCATAGCAGCAAGTTCTGCTTGGCTTTGTTCCATCTGTTTTTGAAGTTTTTGTGCTTGGCGCATCATGTTTTGCATGTTCATCATGTTGATTTACAGTTTCCTTTTATCTTATTTTCTTTCTTATTTTATCAATTTTGAGGTTAAAAGTCTATTGTTAGTATAAATCCCCCAACATTAAATTTTCTGAAAATCTATTAAAAAATGAGTGGAAACGTGGTATAATGAGACGTAAAATTAATTCAGATTTCCTGAACCGATAGGAGTAAACAATGAAAAAACTAGGTTTTGTCCTTTTATCTTCAGCCTTGCTATTGACAAGCTTGTGCTGTTAGGTTTGAAAAATCAGCAGATACAACCGATTCATCTAAGGTCACAGCCTTGTTTGAAGACAAGCAGAAAATGCTTGATAAGGCCACTGCGGAATATAAGACTTTTGTGCAAGAGCAAATCGATAAACTTTTGACAGATACGGAAGGCTTTGTCAAACTTTTGAAAGAAGGTAAGTTAGAAGAAGCCAAGAAGGTCAATTCACTGATTCGTATGTCTTATGAGCGTTCAGAACCAATCGCTGAGAGTTTTGGTGAGTCAGATGTCAAGATTGACTTCCGTTTGGCAGACTATATGGACGAAAACAAGACCGAGAAAGGTTGGTCAGGTTTCCATCGTATCGAGCGTATCCTTTGGGAAGACAATACAACAAAAGGATCTGAAAATCTAGATAAGGAAGAGTAAATCTGCTCTAATAAAAAAACTTTGTTCTCTAGAAACCATCGTTTGGCTAGCTAGAGTGCAAAGTTTTTTTATTTTCTAGTTAAAATGAAGACTGTATTCTTTATAATCACAAGGCTATTAAGGGAGCAGTTGACATTAAAATGATGATTTTGAGTTTTTATTATTTTTGCTTTGTAGCAAGGTAACATAGTCGCTTTTTGTGTGGAATAAGTGGGAAAGAAAAACAGTTCTTTGAGTTTGATCGATAAAGTAAAGCAAGATATATTGCCCGATAATTTTTCCTCGTGTGGGGTACTTACTATTGATTTTAAGTCCGATTTTTTCATCTGCATCAAAGCCAGCTTCAGGAAAGGTTTCTAAACTTTTTAAGCCGTCTAAAATTTTAACCACAGTATTTTTAGCAGACTGAGGTGATAAAAGAACAGTAGTGATATAATCATGAATACTGTCAATTGCCTGACTCACTTCAGTAGATAGAATCACTTTATAAGCCATATCGTAGCCTCATATCGTCTAGGGAAGTTCCTTGTCCGGATTCATATTCTCTTAAGGCGCGTTCCGATTGGGCTTGTAGTTCCTGAATCAATCGCTCACGATGTAAATCTTCTGCAGTTTTTATTGGCAAATCCTGTTCGAGAACAATCTGCTCGATAAAAAGACTAATAGCATCAGTCATGGTCATTCCTTTTTCCCTGATGATAGCTCTAGCTTGTTCCATTGATGACTCATTGATTTTAAAATTGTACTGCTTAGTAAGTGATGTAGTCATGGCATATCTCCAATCTATACTATATATAGCTAGTATATATCTTTTCTATTTTTTAGGCAAGGAAAAACTTTGTAGTCTAGAAAGTATCGCGTGGCTAGCTAGAGTGCAAAGTTTTTTTGAGTCTGGAATATGAAAACAGCAGTTAATTTCAAGAAACAAAAAAAGAACAGCCGAAGCTGTCTTTTTATCATTATTTGAGACCGTATTTTACAAAGGTATACTCTGTAATATTTAAATCCTTATTAAATCAACGTTTCTAAAGGGAAAGTAGCTGTAAAATATTATATATATAGCGTATTATTAAACCAAGACGGTACCAAAAAGGTACCAAAAATTAAGGTTTCGGAGCTTATAAAATAAAGAAAGATGTCTCAGGTATTTGAGATTTTTTTTTGCAAAGAAAAAACTCTTGAATATAATCCAAGAGTGAAACGAACAGGACCGATGGTAGTCAGGGGTCTTTACAGCACAAGGCTGAAGGCAGTCCCATACCAGTACCAGAAAATGGCACCTTTGAACGATCTGTTACCAGTCGTCCTACGTTATCCTATCCTTAGTTATAGTTTAGGATAAATAATAAAGAATGTCAACAATAATTTATATTACCTTAGGTGGTTGGAACAATTGGCTTATACTTGATTGTTTTATTCCAATTTCCTTTTGACAACAAGTAACCTATGACTTCTTATTCCTGTTGTAATCGGTCGGCAACTTTCCAGTCTGCCGACACGACCCAACTAGTCTAATTCGTCATAGCTTGCTGTCAAAAGTTTTCTCGGCATAAAGAGGTTGTTCAGCGTTCTAGAGTTTGTTCGTAGATTTTTTTGATGACTTTGACAGCACCAACAAGTTTAATAGGTTTGAAAGCATTAAGTTGTTTTGTAAGGTTTTGGAATTCCTTTTGTTTCATGTAGTTTTTAGCCTGATTTCTCCATACCCCAAGCTTTCTGCTGGCTATATTTAGACGGTCACGAAGTTGTGAAATTTTATTTTTCAAGCTATTGTTTTCAATTTCTAAAATTCGTTTTTGATTTTTAGTTTCTCGAAGTTCGTCTAATATCTCATTTTTATTACTTGCTACATTTCTCAGTAGATTTAATTCCTTATTTTGTTGCTGGACAGTTTGTGACAGTTGGCGGTTCTCGTAGAAGTGTTGGATTACAGATTTTATTAGATTATTAAGTGTTTCAGGGGAGAGTTTAATTTTGCCATCGAGAGTTTTTTTACCTATCGTTCCACTTTCAAGCTGACTGATGTTCAGTCCGTCGAAGTTTTGATATTTTTGAAGGTACTCTCGAAGTTGCTTGGTAAGTTCGTTGATAGTACCTTGTTTTGTCTTTATATCTTGGTTCATACTATCAATTGTTTCACTTTTACTACCTATGATGCTGTCTACGATATCTAGATCTTCTTTTTTGATATTAATTTCTTTTTCAAGATGTGATAGTGTATCTTGTTTTTCACTTAGCTCATGATCTAGGTTTGATAGCATTTCATTTTTTTCTTCGTTTATGAATTTAAGTTCTTCGAGTTTGTTTTTTATTTCCTCGTCAACTATTTTTATATCTTCAACTTTATTTTTCAAATCTTTATTCATTTGGTTTAGTTGGGTGTTAAATTCTATTGTTTTATCGAATTTTTCGTCAATTTGTTTTTCGATTTTTTGAAGAACCTCTTGCTTGTCCTTGTATTCCTGTGTTGATAAATGTTTTTTTGTACTATCAAGTTCTCCTCGTTGAAGATGAAAACCATGTTGAGATAAATACTTGGGGAGTTCATCTTGGATTTTTTTCAACTCTTCACGATTAAAAATTGATTTGGATGATAACTTTCCTTGCTTCATTGGTACAATTCCCATATGCATGTGTGGTGTGTTTTCGTCTAGGTGAACACTAGCATAGGCAATATTTTCTAAACCATAGTTTTCAGCGAAATAATTTTTAGAAGTTTCAAAAAATCTTCTTGTCTCCTCGGGAGTAAGTTTAGCAAAAAAATCTTTATCAGATGTTATAATCCATTCATCGCAGAGAACCGCATCTTTTCGAATAGCTCGTTTAGAAATTTTGTTCTCGTCTATATAGTTTTTGATTTGCTTTTCGTACGACACAGAGCGGTCACGATCCGTCAACTCATAGTTGAGGTGTGACCTGCTCGTGTCGATGTCTTTGTTTGAGTGCTTTTCAAAAATACGTTCATTGTGTTTGTAAGCTCCACCTAAATTACCTGATTTGTACTTCGTCATTCTGGCTACAACGTAACTCATAATTCGTCCTTTCTCGGCTCAAAGGGTCGCCGAGCGTGTGGCTAAAAATTGCCACACATAAGCAAGCCTCTATGCAGTGTTCTTTACTGAGAACGGCACTACTTCCAAGTAAAGTATAACGCACTATACTTTACCTCCGGAAAAGTGTGCGGTCTCCGACGGTTTTGCTCTCTCGAAAGAGAGCAATCGGACTGTCGAAACAGTCCGATGAAAAGAGAAGTTCGAGCCACAAACTTCTCTTTTTGTTTCGCTCCGAAGAGCGAAAGGCATTCCGAAGAATGCCTAACGACCCCCATAAAAAGCAAGTTGTTTTTCTAGTTTGGGTCGTTCTTTATGTAACAGATTTTTCATCAATTGCAAATAATCAGTATCGGAAGTTTGATGAGTTTCCAAAATTTTCTTGTATTTACTTCTAGTGTTTTTGCTAACTTTATTCCAGATTCCTTTATCACGTGTTAAAGCTAATAGATAAAGTTGTGTTTCAATTCCTAGAGTTTCAAAATAAAACGGTTTGAATATAATAGTGTCAATAACCTCAAAAATATTTTCAACGGAGCGACTTCGTAACTGAAATTCTAATCTCCACCAATGTTCATATTGTTGTGCGTTTTGTCGTTCATCTTCACTTCCGTTCGTCAGTTGTTCAACTTTTTTATCGTATAGTCGAATTTGTTTTTCTGACCTTGAAGCTCCTAGATATTTTGTTTCAAGCTTACCATTTTTATCTCTCCATTCTTTTGTTGCAGTAGGTCGTCCCTTCTTTTCTAAAATGAATTCACTACAATCAAGATTAAAAAAATCAAAAGCTAAGTCAGCTCGAGTGATTGAAATATCTTCGAGATATGGTATAATCGTATTAAGAATTTCAGTATCAACTGTTCGGAGTTTGTTAGGATTAAACTCCATTCGGAAAGGGCGAGCATTTCGAGCTTGTCCTTTTAGTTTATCATACTCTAAATGGAGGATAACTTGCCCCCCAGACTTGGTATAGGCTTGAAACATATCTGTCATAGCTTTTTGAGTGATGATTGCAATATGGTTGCTAACTAATTTTTTAAAATTATTGAAACTACTGTGGCGTATTTCAGCAGTTATAGTAATATTATCTAAACTAACTTTTAAATCCAAATAAACCTCCTTTCTTTTAGAGGTCGCCTATCGGCGCCTCTTTTTTGTCTGCGTAAAGACCTCCGTAAAATGACATTCTTGGGGGAGCAACCCCAAGCCGACTTCGTCGGACCATTTTCATTTTGCTACGGTCAAACTTGCCAAAAAATGGGTGTAGTAAAATCCCACGAAATGGGAACATAGCGTGCTGTTAGAAGCGCACGCGTTATAAATTTTGACGAAGCTCAAAAAGTTAGTCTCAAATTTTCGTTTTCAAAATATTTTCATAGTCGTTTTCATAAGTACCTTAACTCATCTGGACAGTAAAAATATCTGTATCTTTTTCTTCAAAAAACTCATTGATATCGACTTCAAAAATATCGGCCATAGCTTCAATACAATTTTGAGGAGGGAGAAGTGATAAGCTGCGATATTTTTTTAATTTGTTACAGAATCTGTTGAAGTCCATAGTTGTTGTTTCTACAGTATGCGTCAACTTAAAGATATTCTGATACAGTGTTAGATATCTTATGTTGGCTTTAGAGCGATAAAAGGAAACATTGTTCCAAAATGTACGACCTAGAGAAATTTCATTAGCTTTTCTAAGAAGTGCTTTCCTTTCATATTCTTTCTGCTGTCGTGTCAAAAACTGACTTAAGTCATCAACCCAAATATTACTTAAAATATGACTATCTGTTTCCAGCAAAGGTAAATCTAAGTATTTCTTCTTGTCCATCAAAATCGTATCTACAAAGCTTTTCATAGTAGTCTTATTATCTAGCTTATAGTGCCAACTTGTCCGTTTGAGAAAGCTGAAACAGTCTTCTGTTTTTGTAAAAAAACGAAGAAGATCAGCTTGAGTCAGTTCATCAATAGTATAGCTCTGAAATAGAATGTTATGCTTTAGTAGCCATTGCTCTATGTTATGACGTCTTACGGCATTATTATCAAAATATAGCTTTAGCATGTTTAAATCTCCTTGATATAAATTCTTGTCGGTAAACTTCCTCTTGTTTCAGATATACGTTGTTCACATTCAATTAACCCACATAATTCTAAAGCGTTACGATAATAAATAAATGTAGGCTTGCTACACTGTAATATCCGTAATAGGCCTTTGTTAGAGAATTCTATATAGACATCTCCATTTTCATCAAATTGTCCTCTTTCAGCTGCTTTTCGTTGCTCATCACATAAAATGGCATAAGTCAATCTTGCCTTATCTGAAAGAAAAATATAGTGAGGGTCAGTATATAAGACTTTAGGTATTAAGTAATAATCTTTTTCATAATCAATCATATATCTCACCTCTCATATTGTTGTAACCATTGAGCGACTTTGTGTTTATCGTACAGGGTCACTCCGTCAATTACCATGTGGGGCATACCTTCACGTTGCCATTTGACAACGGTAGTAGTTGATACATCAAGCCAACGGCATAAACCTGACATTCGTAGCATAGGTTTATAAAGTTCCTGATCTTCAAAAGCTTTTTCGATAGCTTTCTGAAGCATAGTATCGTAACGGGCAAGCAACTTCTTTTCTGTTGCTTTTGGGAGGTGGATAGTAAAGTTTTCTGTCATATTCTGACCCCTTTCTTAATTTTATAAACCCCGAATCAGATACACAAATGTGTATCTTGAGTTAAATTATAATCTCTTTTGTGTTCTGTGTCAAGAGTTTTTTCTCTTTTGTGTAATTTGTGTTATAATATGCTTAAAAGGAGGATGATTATTTGACAAACTTTCAAACACTTGTTAAAAACAGTAAATTATCTCTTAAAGAAATAAGTGAGGCAACTGGTATAGGATACTCTACTCTTGGAAATTACAACCAAGGGAGTAGAAGTCCAAATGCTAAAAATGCGCAAATTCTATCAGAATATTTTGGAGTGTCTATACCTTACTTGCTGGGGCTTGATGATAATCCTGTATTAAAAGATCCAGGTGCACCAAAAGAAATGATCAAAGATTTCTATAAAGTGTTGACAAAAGGTACGAGTATAGAGCATAAAATTACTAAATGGACTCCATTTGGTGATGAACTTGCCATTATACTTAAAGAACTCAATCAGTCAGAGGCATTGTCTGACTACATTGATTTTTTAGCAAGTAAAAAGGACTTGCACCCTGTTTTGGTGAAAGCTGTTAAGGAATTTATAGCTGATGAGAAACAAGGTCTTATTCCTTTCCTGATTAACAAATCAGGAGCAGAAGACTCTCCTTATCATTATGTATGGGAGGCATGGATAAATTCTGACGAATATAAGAGATTGCAGGAAGAGAAACAGAGTAAGAAATAACTGACAATCATGATTTCTTTATTTTATAAGCCCCGAAACCTTAAAAAATAAAGGAGAAATTAGAATGTCTATTATTAAATATAAGGCTAAAAAGTCTAAATCAGGGTATCTTTATAAGGTCAGAATCTATAGGGTGATTGATGGCAAACGTAAAGACTTCTTTAAAGGCAGTTTTAAGAGCCGTAGAGAAGCTAGACAGTATGAAGCTATGATTTACCACAAAAAAGCGTTAGGAGACCTCTCAGAACTTCTGAGAGTTTCTGAGAGACGTTTTGATGAAGTTTTTGAGGAATGGTTCAAAACTTATCAAAACACAGTAGAGAGGACGACAAGCGTCCGTACAGATGATTTGTTTAGAATTCATATCTTGCCAGTTCTTGGAAAGGTGAAAATTTCCAAAATTACTCCTTGGCAATGTCAGGACTTTATTACCGAAAAAGGTCAGACTTTTAGGAATATCAAACAGGTCAAATCTTACACTAGTCAAGTGTTTGATTTTGCTTTGAAAATGAAATTGATTACAGACAACCCAATGAAACAAGTGATACTCCCAAAAAGAGAGCGGAAGAAGTCAGATAACTTCTTTAGCGTTGAGGAGTTGCATGAGTTTTTAGACATTATTAAAGCAGAAGAGCCTTATAAAAACTATGCCTTATTTCGTTTGTTAGCTTATAGTGGCTTAAGGAAAGGGGAGCTGTATTCTTTGAGGTGGTCCGATATTGATTTTGATAATCAATTACTTTCTATCAACAAAAACTTAGGTAGAATCAAGGGGAAAGCCGTTGAGAAAAGCACCAAAAACAAGTTTTCAATACGGCAAATTCCTTTAGATACTGAGACAGTCTCGATTTTGAAAGAGTGGAAACAAAAGAGCAGAAAAGAAAAGGGGCAACTGTCAGTTACCCCATTGATTGATAGTGATTATATGTTTACGTTTGTTGGCCGAGATGGAAAGATAGAGCCTCTATATCAGGACTATATAAATAGTGTTCTAAAGCGGATTATCAGGAAACATGGCTTGAAGAAGATAACTCCTCATGGCTTCAGACATACTCATGCAACCTTGATGATTGAAGTAGGGGTTGACCCTGTCAATGCGGCTAAAAGGTTAGGGCATGCAAGTAGTCAGATGACTCTGGATACTTATAGCCATTCTACAGTAGCAGGAGAGAAGAAAGCTATCACAAAATTTGTAGATTATCTGGATAGTGCAAAAGGTTAGTTTTCCAAGACGGTACCAAAAATGGTACTAAAAACAAAAAAAGCCAATTCCAATTTCTTGGAAAAGGCTTTGTATCAACGTTTTTAAGCAATAAATGCGGTTGATTATTTGAGACCGTATTTTTTGTTGAAACGATCCACGCGTCCATCTGCTTGAGTGAACTTTTGACGTCCAGTGTAGAATGGGTGTGAGTCTGATGAAATTTCCACACGGATCAATGGGTAAGTTTCGCCTTCGAACTCAACTGTTTCGTTAGAGCGTTTTGTTGAACCGCTAAGGAATTGGTAACCAGTAGTTGTGTCCATGAAGACAACTGGGCGATATTCTGGATGGATATCTTTTTTCATTTTGCAATATTTCCTTTCTGCCATGGTCTCTTTGCGAGCCATAGATTGTTACCATACTAGTCTATCAGATTCTGAAAAGTTTGGCAAGTATTTTATCAGTTTTTAAGCAAGTTTTTTAACTTTTGGTAGATGATTTCGTTTTCCTCTAGGCTATAGGAATTAGCACCACTTGCTAGAGGGTGGCCTCCACCATCATGTTCCTTGGCGATTTCATTGATAGGATGAATTTTACTGCGTAAGCGAACACGGTAGTGGCCATCAGCCTGTTCTACAAAAATTCCCCAGAGACTGACGCTGTCAATACGTCCAGGTGCACCGACAATGGCTGCAGTTTCAGCATCGGTAACATTGAATCGTTTTAAGATTTCCTGACTCAGGATAACGCGAGCAGCACCATTTTCATCCACTTCCAGATGGTCGTAGATGTAGCCTTGAAGTTTAGCAATTTTGTAACTCATAGTGTCCATTTTGCGAGTGAGAGCCGCAAAGTCAAAGTTATGTTCTCTCAGATAGGCAGCCAGGCGAAGAGTCCGTACAGTGGTAGAAGGGTAGAGGAAACGACCTGTATCACCAACAATACCTGCAAAGAGCAACTCAGCAGCACGATCTGACAAGGCCAGTTGAGCTGTTTGGGCAAATAGGGTAATCATCTCGCTAGCGCTACTTGAACTAGTATCTACCCAAGATAGGTCACCATATACATCATCATTTGGATGGTGGTCAATTTTAATGAGAAAATCACCTTGACTATAGCGCTTATCATCGATACGAGCAGTATTAGCTGTATCACAGACGATGACAAGGGCACCTTGGTAAGCACTGTCTTCAACAAGATCCATCTCAGCCATCCAAGTTAGAGTTGGCTCATCATAACCAACGGCTTTGATGGTTTTTTCAGGGAAATGATATTCCAGCAAGGCTTTCAAGCCCACCTGACTTCCCAAGGCATCAGGGTCTGGTTTCATATGACGGTGAATGATAATCGTGTCGTATTCTTTGATTTTTTCTAAAATTTGATGGCAAATGTCCATAAATAACCTCAATTCTTTCTCATTTCATTGTAGCACAAGAATTTTTATTTTTAAAATGAAAAAGATGTGATATAATGGAGAAAGATAAATTGAGGAGGACGATATGGCATTAGCAAAAATTGTATTTGCCAGTATGACCGGTAATACCGAAGAAATTGCAGATATTGTAGCAGACAAATTACGTGACTTGGGCTTGGATGTCGATGTTGATGAATGTACAACTGTTGACGCTTCAGACTTCTTGGAAGCAGACATCGCTATCGTTGCGACCTATACTTATGGTGATGGTGAATTGCCAGATGAGATGATGGACTTCTACGAAGACCTAGCAGATCTCAACTTGAATGGTAAAATTTACGGAGTTGTCGGTTCGGGTGATACCTTCTACGATGAATTCTGTAAGGCTGTCGATGACTTTGACCGTGTCTTTGTGTCAACAGGAGCAGAAAAAGGTTCAGAGTGTGTTAAAGTTGATCTTTCTGCTGAGGAAGAAGACATTGAACGCTTGGAACAATTCGCAGAAGAATTGGCTGCTAAAGTAGGATAAGCATAAAAGTGTGCTGATGTAATCAATCAGTGCATTTTTCTTATCGTGAGTTGGGATTTTACTAGCCTATTTGGTGGCTTTTTGATACAATAATTCAAATAAAGGAGGAGACTGTATGGATTTAGATATTATTCGCCAAGAAATTGATCAAATCGACGACCAAATTGTTAAACTTCTAGAAGAACGAATGCATTTGGTTGAGGGGGTAGTTGCTTATAAGAAAGCATCAGGTAAACCGATTTTAGATACCAAGAGAGAATCAATTATCTTTGAAAAGGTTAGAAGTCGTGTAGGAGATAAGCGCTATCAGGAGACTATTGTAGCGACTTTTTCTGACATACTCAAACGTTCGCGTGATTATCAGGATCAAAACATCAAATGAAAAAAGAACAATTTTATCCGCTAGGGATTTTTCTAGTTGCTATGTTGGGCGGACTTGTCCGCTACCTAGTTTCCACTTGGTTACCATCCAGTCCTGACTTTCCTTGGGGAACCCTTCTTGTTAACTATCTAGGCATTTTCTGCTTGGTGTATCTTGTTAAGGGCTATTTAGTCTATAAGGAAACCAGTAAAGGCGTTATTTTAGCACTGGGGACGGGCTTTTGTGGAGGTTTAACAACCTTTTCTAGTCTCATGCTTGATGCTGTGAAACTGCTTGATACAGGGCGTTATCTGAGTTTGGTCATGTATTTGCTTTTGAGCATTGGTGGAGGCCTACTTTTGGCTTATTTTCTAGGGAGGAAAAAATGGTAATGGTCTATCTTGCAATCGCTTGTGGTCTTGGAGCCCTGGTACGGTATTTCTTTTCCCGCTATAATCAAGCTTCTAAATTGCCACTTGGAACACTCATAGCCAATCTTTTGGGTTGTTTTTTAATTGGATTATTTTACAATCATGTGGAATCTAAGGAAGTCTATGCTATTTTAGCAACAGGATTTTGTGGAGGTTTGACAACCTTCTCTACCTTGAATGACGAACTCCAAAGGTTGCTGAGCGATAGGAAAGTCTTTTATTCTTACCTAGCCTTAACCTACCTAGGTGGTTTAGTTGCGATTTTTTTAGGAATTCTGCTATAAATTTCTTTACTTTTTTGTGGAAATTTGGTAAACTGTATCTTGTGTGTAATGGACGCACAAAAATACAGTTTATCCGCTGAGGAAGATTCCTCAAGATTGACAAAGATAGGAGAATAAAATGAATCCATTAATCCAAAGCTTGACTGAAGGTCAACTTCGTACAGATATCCCATCATTCCGTCCTGGTGACACTGTTCGTGTACACGCGAAAGTTGTCGAAGGTAACCGTGAACGTATCCAGATTTTTGAAGGTGTTGTTATCGCACGTAAAGGTGCTGGCATCTCAGAAAACTACACAGTTCGTAAAATCTCTAACGGTGTAGGTGTTGAGCGTATCTTCCCAATCCACACTCCACGTGTTGAAAAAATCGAAGTTGTTCGTTACGGTAAAGTACGTCGTGCGAAATTGTACTACTTGCGTGCTCTTCAAGGTAAAGCAGCTCGTATCAAAGAAATCCGTCGTTAATTCGACTAAAAAACTCTGCTTCTTCAGCAGAGTTTTTATCTAGCTCCCTTAGTTCAATGGATATAACAACTCCCTCCTAAGGAGTAGTTGCAGGTTCGATTCCTGCAGGGGGCATTTTTAGAAATGTAAAGAAGCATGAAGAATATTCAAAGTGTTTGTTTATGGGCAATCATCACAATTTAGTTTTTTAAAATAGGTTAGTATTTTTGGAATCTTTGACCAAATTTTGATCAATGATTACAGAATAAAGTGGATCTGCATAGTAACTTTGACATCTATTAGTTAAAAAATAAGGACTTCCTTTATTAGAATGTCCTTATTTTTATTATGGAATTGGGACAAATGAGGTTAAGTCCCAGATCTATGAACTCAGAAAGTAAGTACAAAGCTTTAAACAGCTTTCAAAAAGATTTGGTGTGGATTTTTCGGGCTAAGGTATGTGACAAAATGAATTGATTATTATGAAATAGAGAGCCTAAAAAATGGGGAAAATCGATATTGTTTCCCTGAATTTGATATGTTGTAAAAGATTATTTCTGGTCTGTTAAAAATATCAATAACAAAATTTAAACATGATAGTCTAATATCTAATCCATTTAAAGTGAATACGTTTATCAATCGTTTGAGTAAGAAAATCTCAAAAGAAGAAGGGCTAGGTTTTCAAAAATAACCTATCTAGTCATTGCTTATATATAATTTGTATCTTTTGGTTTATTAATTTGTATTTAAAATTTAATCATGTTACAATTGAAATCGAATAGAAAAGGAAAATGCAAACGTGGGCACATTATTAGCAACAAGATTAAAAAATAGACGAAAAGAATTAAAAATGTCTCAGCGAGAATTGGCTGAGGGGATATGTAAACAGGGACAGATTAGTCGATTAGAAAATGGAGAATTTACTCCAGGAGCAGACTTTTTATATGCTCTGTCTAAGAAGTTAAAAGTTAGTATAGATTATTTTTTTAATGAGCAGATTGTAGAAGAGATTGATGAACTATCAGAGTTTAAGAAGTTAGCCCAGACATTTATCACAAATCGAAATTATGAGTCTTTGAAATATATATATGAATTAGAGAGTGTAAAGGTACATCGCTTCTCTCTAGTAAATAAATTTTATATGGAGTGGATAAAATCTCTTATAGATTTTTATTTCTATGGGCAAAAAGAGGAGGCTGTGGCAAGATTGGAGAAGGTACTGTCTCAGTTAAGTGTAACCGACTTGACCTACCTTCAAGTTACAAATACTCTATTCAATTTTTATTATGATATTGAAGATTTAGAGAGTTTTAATGAAATTAGAGAAAAGTTAGAGTATCAAGTAAATCAACTCAAGTTAAACACAATCGAAGAATTAAACCTTTCTATTAAATTTAATTATAATGTTTGTCGCTATCTATGGTTGCAGAATAATACTGAAGAGGCTATTACTAAAATCACAGATACGATAAAGCAATGTAAGACGTATAGAACAACATATCTTTTGGCTGATTTGTATGTATTGATGGGAAATGTCAGTAAGAATTTTTCTTCTAAAGTTGCAGTAAAAGAGTACTTTGAAACGGCTTATTTCCTATATAAGCTTGAGGGCAATATGTCAATGGCTCTTAAAATCGAGCATTATATTGCAGATATGACAGAATAGTAAAGACGATGCTCAATTAAGCATCGTTTTTTTAATCCAAAATAATACAAATATGTATTTAATGAAAATAAATAAAAAAATATTATCAAAATAATTGACATAATAACATCGAAGTGCTAAACTAAAGGCAAAAAATAAAAGGAAAAAACGCTGTGAATATCAATAAGAAAACGTTTTATACCATTACTTTTGGTGAGTTTATATCAAATGTTGGAGATAGATTTCAGAAAATTGCTTTTCCAATCTTAATTTACCAAGAGTTTCATTCGTCTTTTGCAATGGGAGGAATGGTGATTATTGAATTGTTACCTCAATTCTTGTTGGGATTCGTTATGGGTTACTTATTAGATAATTTCAATAAGAAAAAAATACTATTATGGTCTACATTAATACCTGCATTATTATGTAGTGTAATACCGATATTATCTAAATATTCAGTTTCTATATTTTTTTACTATGTTATTGCATTTTTGATACCTTTATTTTCGACACTTTTTCAAACAGGATTCTCAGTCATTACTCCTGCTTTATTTGAGAAGGAAGAATTACAAAAATATAATTCTCAATTTCAAGGTGTACGAACTATTTCAAAATTAATTTCTCCAGCTCTAGCAGGGGTATTAATGTTAAAGTTTAATATTAATAGTATTTTTTTTATAAATAGTGCTTCTTTCTTATTGTTATTTCTTTCAATACTAATTTCATATATTCCAGATCAAGAACATAAGGAGAATGGTAATGATGATATAAAAGAAATTTTTGTAGGTTTTAAAGAGAACTTTACAAATATTAAGTTGAGGATTACTTTACTCTTTACTATTGTTGTGAATATCGCTATGCTAGGCTTCAATGCAACGATTATTTATTATTTACAGGATCAATTAAAATTATCAAATAGTCTTGTTGGGATTGTTTACTCCATTGCTGGATTTGGTAGTTTGATAGCAGTAACCCTTCTTTCTACTTTTTTGAATAAGAAGGATACCTTTATCTTAATGAATATATCAATGGCAACTATCCCACTTGTCATTATGGCAAGCGGAATAGTAGAAAATTGGATTTTTTTTGGAATTTGTTACTCAATTTTGAGTGGACTAATTACAATAGCTTCTGTCTCAATTACAACAATACAGCAACAAGAAAGTACTGAGTATAATATTGGTAAAATACTTTCTAGTTCTTTTGTAATAGCTACCATTTTTGCTCCTTTTGGAGGGATACTGGCTGCTTATTTTAATTGGCTTTTAAACCCGAGATTAAGTCTAGTTATTTTGGGATTACTAAGCAGTTTATTGGTTATTCTTATAAAGAGTTATGAAAAAAAGCTAACTAAGAAAAGAACTGCAATATTTATAAAGGAAGATTAGTGGATTAATTATCATTAGAAAAAATAATATTAATTCGTAGTAAAATAAAAAATTGAAAAAGGTTTTATATAATGTACTACCTTTTTCAGATTTAATAATTATTGAGGGGATAGAACTAGAGAACAAAAATACTGAATTTTAAACTGCACCCCAAAAGTAAGATTTTTTCTGTCTAACTTTTGGGGTCAGTACATTATCTCTAACTTCTGGGGTGCTTTTTCTATATTCAAATTATTTTACAGTACCCATGTACGGATGGCATGGGCAACGCCAGATTCATCGTTAGATTTAGTGATGTATTTGGCGATTTTTTTGATTTCTGGATTTCCATTTTCCATGACAACAGGGTTGCCAACGACTTCCAGCATGGCGCGGTCATTTTCTTCGTCTCCGATTGCCATGGTTTCATCTTTGATCAATCCTAGTTTTTCAGCCAAGTGAGTGATGGCTGAACCTTTGTCTACATTCTTTTTAAGGAGTTCGAGGTAGAATGGAGCAGATTTGTTGATGGAGTAGCGTTCGTAAAATTCTGCTGGAATTTTTTTAATCGCAGCATCGAGAATCTCAGGCTCATCGATGAACATACATTTGACAATTTCCTTGCCAGCCATTTCTTCAGGTGTACGGTAGAAGATGGGCATGCTGACGAGGGTTGATTCGTGAACGGTGTATTTTCCGATATTGCGATTGGCAGTGTAGATACCGTCCTTGGTAATGGCGTGCATGTGGACACCGAGTTTACGACTGAGAAATTCCATATCCAGATAATCCTCATAGGTCAAGGATTCGCTGATAATCTCATGGCCAGTAGCAGTTTCTTGGACAAGGGCACCGTTGAATGTTACGACATAGTCCCCCTCGTCTCTCAACTGCAAGTCATCCAGCAGTTTGGCAACACCAGCGATAGGGCGGCCAGTTGCAATCACGACTTTGACACCAGCTTCTTTGGCATCTTGGATGGCAGAAAAGACCTCAGGAGTAATCTCCTTTTTACTATTGACTAGGGTTCCGTCGATATCAACGGCAATTAGTTTAATACTCATAAATTTCCTCTTCTAGTTTTTATTTGGGGTAAAATGATCGTTCTCAATCAAGTGTAAAAATTGCTGGGTAATGCTAGCAAAGATACTATTTTGGTCTAACATTTCTTTCGGGAAATAGAAACGATTATCTCCGTGACGACTACCAGCAAGGGATTGGACGATAGGAGACAGGCTAGAGAGTTCGGCCAGTTCTCCATTCTTTTGTAAAATCTCAATCTGTGTCCGTGGATTTTCAGATTCGGGACGATAGATATCATAAGGGAGGTCGAAGTTCTTATGAATGGCAGTGTAATAGTCTGGATCAAAGCCGATATCCTCAACTAATTTTCTCATGCTGGCGAGTTGGTCTTGTTCCTCTTGTGAAAAGGTAATGGATTTAAAGACCTTGCGGTTGACAAAGCGTTGCGACAGGTCTGCAAGAATCTTATCAGGACTGGTCATCCAGAGCTGGAAGTAGGTATTCATCACACCATCATCTAGAGCCAGATAGTCAGATAAGGTCACATTTTTTTCAAAGAAAGGTAGGAGGTGTGGGGAAGTTCGTGCAAAGAAGTCTTTGTCCTCAGGATAGAGTTCCTTGGCGCGCTTGAGGAGATTCTGTAGGAGAACTTCCATGGCGCGTGTTGCGGGGTGGAAATAAACCTGCATGTACATCTGGTAGCGACTGAGGACATAGTCTTCGATGGCGTGCATGCCATTGCGCTGAAAGGCGATACCATTTTCGACAGGACGAATGACTCGGAGTATGCGAGTCAGGTCAAATTCCCCATAGGATGCTCCTGTAAAATAGGAGTCACGCAAGAGATAGTCCATGCGGTCTGCATCAATTTGACTAGAAATGAGTTGCACGACCTGCTTGTTAGGATAGGTATGGTCGATGACACTGGCCACCTTTTCTGGAAAATCTGGCGCCACTTGTAGCAGAACTTGGTGAATCTCTGTCTCAGGACTTTGGATGATTTCCTGAGTAATGGCCTCATGATCTGTATCAAAGAGATGTTCAAAAGTATGGGAGTAGGCACCATGCCCAAGGTCATGTAGGAGAGCAGCTGTCATGGTCAAGAGGGACTCGGCAGGATTCCATTCCTCAGGATATTTTTCTTCAAAAATCTCCGTGATACGTCGTGCAATTTCATAGACTCCTAGACAGTGAGAGAAGCGACTGTGTTCTCCACCGTGGAAGGTATAACTGGAAGTTCCCAGTTGCTTGATACGGCGCAAACGTTGAAATTCTTTTGTATTGATCAAGTCATAGATGATTTGATTATTGACATGGATGTAGTTGTGAACTGGGTCACGGAATACTTTTTCGTTCATATGACCATTATAGCAAAATCCTGCTCTTTTTGGTAAAATAGTAGGACAAGAGACAAGAAAGAGGACCTGATGTGAAGATTCGGATGCGAAATAGGATTCAGTTTGATGAGCAGTTGGAAGTGATTGACCAGCTTTATGACGTGGAAGTGCATGAAAAAGGAGATTATAGCTACCTGCTTTTTTATAATGAGGAAAAGGAAAAAGTAGTTATTAAATTTCATGATCAAGAACTGGTGATGAGTCGATTTTCCAATCCCAAGACCATTATGCGCTTTCTAAAGGATAGTGATAGTTTAGCCTATATTCCCACACCTATGGGTATGCAGGAGTTTATCATCCAAACGAGCCATTATCAAGTTGATAGGCAAAAGATTGAACTAGATTATCAACTACAAAATCAAGAGGGACATCCCTTTGCCAGCTATCAATTGGAAATTACTTGGGGCTAGGCTCATGTCTTTTTCAAATTTAGCTAGCTATCTTCTTGGATTGGCTCCCTAGTGTGGTAGATTAGGCTATTTTTTGGTATAATAAAAGTTATGGAAATCGAAAAAACCAATCGTATGAATGCGCTCTTTGAATTTTATGCGGCGCTTTTGACAGATAAGCAAATGAATTATATAGAGCTTTACTACGCTGATGATTACAGTCTTGCTGAAATTGCCGAGGAATTTGGTGTCAGTCGTCAGGCTGTCTATGATAATATCAAGCGGACAGAAAAGATTTTGGAAGATTATGAGATGAAATTGCACATGTACTCGGATTACATTGTCCGTAGTCAAATTTTTGACCAGATTTTGGAGCGCTATCCCAAGGATGACTTTCTGCAGGAGCAGATAGAAATTTTAACAAGCATTGATAATAGAGAATAAGAGGAAGAAACATGGCATTTGAAAGTTTAACAGAACGTTTGCAGAACGTCTTTAAAAATCTACGTAAAAAAGGAAAAATCTCAGAGGCTGATGTCCAAGAGGCAACCAAAGAAATTCGCTTGGCCTTGCTCGAGGCCGATGTTGCCTTGCCTGTTGTAAAGGACTTTATCAAGAAAGTTCGTGAGCGTGCAGTCGGACATGAGGTTATTGATACCCTTAATCCTGCGCAACAGATTATTAAAATCGTTGATGAGGAACTGACAGCTGTTTTAGGTTCTGATACGGCTGAGATTATCAAGTCACCTAAGATTCCTACAATCATCATGATGGTTGGTTTGCAGGGGGCTGGTAAAACAACTTTTGCTGGTAAATTGGCCAACAAACTCAAGAAAGAAGAAAATGCCCGTCCTTTGATGATTGCGGCGGATATTTATCGTCCTGCTGCCATTGATCAGCTTAAGACCTTGGGACAACAGATTGATGTTCCTGTCTTCGCACTTGGGACAGAGGTTCCAGCTGTTGAGATTGTACGTCAAGGTTTGGAACAAGCCCAAGCTAATCATAATGACTATGTCTTGATTGATACGGCAGGTCGTTTGCAGATTGATGAGCTTCTGATGAATGAGCTTCGTGACGTGAAAGCACTGGCTCAACCAAACGAAATTCTGCTCGTCGTTGATGCCATGATTGGTCAAGAAGCAGCCAATGTGGCGCGTGAGTTTAATGCTCAGTTGGAAGTGACTGGGGTGATCCTTACTAAGATTGATGGGGATACTCGTGGTGGTGCGGCTCTATCGGTTCGTCACATTACTGGAAAACCAATCAAGTTCACTGGTACAGGTGAAAAGATTACAGATATCGAAACCTTCCACCCAGACCGTATGTCTAGTCGTATCCTTGGCATGGGGGATATGCTCACTTTGATTGAGAAAGCTTCTCAAGAATACGATGAGCAAAAAGCCCTTGAAATGGCTGAGAAGATGCGTGAAAACACTTTTGATTTTAATGATTTCATCGATCAGTTGGATCAGGTGCAGAACATGGGGCCAATGGAAGACTTGCTCAAGATGATTCCAGGTATGGCCAACAATCCAGCCCTTCAAAACATGAAGGTAGATGAGCGCCAGATTGCTCGCAAACGTGCTATTGTGTCTTCAATGACACCTGAAGAACGTGAAAATCCAGATTTGTTAAATCCGAGCCGTCGCCGTCGTATCGCTGCTGGTTCTGGAAATACCTTTGTCGAAGTCAATAAATTTATCAAGGACTTTAACCAGGCTAAACAGCTCATGCAGGGTGTCATGTCTGGAGATATGAACAAGATGATGAAGCAGATGGGAATCAATCCAAACAACCTTCCAAAAAATATGCCAAATATGGGAGGAATGGATATGTCTGCCCTTGAAGGAATGATGGGACAAGGTGGCATGCCTGACCTGTCAGCTCTCGGAGGAGCAGGAATGCCAGATATGAGCCAGATGTTTGGTGGCGGACTAAAAGGTAAAATCGGTGAATTTGCCATGAAACAGTCCATGAAACGCATGGCGAATAAAATGAAAAAAGCGAAGAAGAAACGTAAGTAAGACAAAGGAAGGCCGCGGGGCTTTCCTTTTTTGGAAAGAAGAAAAATGAGCACTTCCATAGTTGGAAATGCTTGTTTTTTGATGTGTTTAGACTCTTATACTCAATGAAAATCAAAGAGTAAACTAGGAAGCTAGCTGTAGGTTGCTCAAAGCACTGCTTTGAGGTTGTAGATAAGACTGACGAAGGCAGTCACATATATAATCCAAGGAGACGTTGACGTGGTTTAAAGAGATTTTCGAAGAGTATTAGTCTTTATTTTCGTATGGCAAGATTAAGTTCAAGATGATTCCTGTCATAGCTGATAGGGCAGTTCCTGAAAGGGTAACTGGACCAAGTTTAAGGATCCTCCAAGTCCAAGGAGCAACATAGCGCTTGCGATGATGAGGTTACGCATTTGAGCGAAATCAACACGTTCTTTGATCAAGACTTTCAAATCGTTGCTGGCGATAACCCCATAGAGAAGGATTGACATACCACCAAGTACAGTTGACAAAGAGCCAAAAAAGGAACCAAAATGGTTCCTAAAACTATTATTAATTACTTGCTCCAGATGTAGCGTCTGCGCCACCACCGTGACCTCCAGCATCACCTGAATCAGAAGCTCCAGATGTAGCATCTGCACTGCCATGTCCTCCAGCAGGAGCTGCAGCATTTCCACCAACTAGACGTTGACCAGTTGTATTGAGGTACCAGTCAAGCCATGGTTGGAAATTAAAGATGATTTCATTGATTCCAGCATATGAACCATCTGGATAGTACATTGCTTGGTAATTATGGGTATTAATAACGCCTTCTGGTGTTCCTGGCACAATTGTACGGACATATTCTTGATCCCCGTTACGCAATACGCCGACAACCCATTCAACGTTTTTCATTCTAGAATCTGGCAATGAACCGTGTACAGTTCCTAAACGGTTTCCTGATTGAGCACGTACACGTTTACCAAACATTGTATTTGGATCTTGGTGGGCGTTATTAAAGTACAAGAACTGGTTATTATCATCTGCAAATGTCAATTCAAATGGCATTGCTTTCAAGAACATGTCAATTTGGTTAACTGTCAAGATACCGTGGTCTAATTTAACGTAAGTATCTCCAGAAACAGCTCCAACAAGTTCAGCTGCTTTTTCTACCCATTCAGGATCATCTGGATCAACACCTTGAATGGTAGTTGCAATTGAATTTGTACAATATAAATCTTCTGGTGCAATTGGTTTTGGTTTTTTCAATTTTGAAACGACTCCCACATATTTTACAAAGTTGTCCAAGCATGTTTCAAGGAAATTAATAGTTCCTTCATTTGTGATATTGCCCTCTGTGTCAAATGCTTCTTTGGCTTTACCAAGAAGGAATTCATTTCCTGGAAGAGTGTAGGCATTGACACCTGGGGCGTCAAGAATCTTACGAAGGTGAACTTGGGCACGAGAAGTACCTTGGTCATAGTAAGAAGCTCCCACAATCATGACTGGTTTGTTTTCAAATGGATGAACTTCGTATGAAAGCCATTCAAGAACAGATTTAAGAGAAGCTGAGATTGTGTGGTTGTGCTCAGGAGTAGCAATAATGACACCATCAGCACGAGTAATTCTGTTATACAAGAGACGCAATTGGAAACTTTCATCCCATTTTTCGTCTTGGTTGAACATTGGAACTTCGTCAATTTCGAGAACTTCTAATTCAAATTTGAGTTTGAAGTGACGACGGATGAATTCCAAGAGTTTACGGTTATATGATTGATCGTAGTTTGATCCTACAAGTCCAACAAATTTCATTCTTTTTGGTCTCCTATCTTACAAATTTTCCCAGTCAAATTCTTCAGCATCTTTGCGAAGTAGGGCTTGTGCGTTGCGCAATCTTTCTGTGATTTTTACAAAGATACGGAAGTCGTCAAAAGTGGCATCCAGTTTTTTAATAACATCAAGATCTACTAGATCTCCACTTGGATTAAAGGCTTGAAGAGAATGTGAAAGCAAGAATTCATCAGGAAGGACACTTGCTTTGATTTCTGGTGCGTTTAAGATTTGGCGAAGTTGTAATTGGGCGCGTGATGAACCAAGTGTACCGTAAGAAGCACCTGTAATCATGATTGGTTTGTTCAAGAGTGGGTAAATACCATAAGACAACCAAGCAAGAGCGCTCATCAAAACAGCTGGGATAGAGTGGTCGTACTCAGGAGTACCGATAATAACGCCATCTGCCTCTTCGATTTTAGCAGCAATTTCCAGAATTTCAGCAGGTACTTGCTTGTCAGCTGGCTTGTTAAAGACAGGGATATCCTTGATTTCAACAAGTTCAATTTCAGCTTTGTCAGCAAAGTGTTTTTGCATGTATTGAAGCAATTGACGGTTTGTAGAACGTTTTGAATTTGTTCCAACAATAGCAATAAGTTTTAACATGAGATTTCCTTTCTCTTTTTACATAATACGATTTTAAAACTCCATTGAAACAGTTGTCTCTATAGAGTAGGAATTCCTGAAGAACAACTTAGGTGGCCTTCCTTATCAATCAGAATCGCTTCGATTCCCTCCAAACTTTCGACTTGCCAAAGGATAGAAGCAGGTCTTTCTCCAAATAAACGAGTTGTCCAGATTTCACCATCGACTGATTTATCAGAGATGATTGTGAGACTAGCGAGTTCTGTTTCAACAGGATATCCTGTATGGCTGTCAAAAATGTGATGGTAATCTTGTCCATCGACGGTCAGGTGACGTTCATAAATGCCTGAAGTCACGACAGATTGATTGACAACAGGGATGGTCATTAAGTGATTTCCCCTCGGATTGGCGGGGTCTTGAATCCCGATTTGCCAAGGTTGATTCCCTCTTGCCTGATTTTTTCCAATGGTCAGGATATTCCCTCCCAGATTAATCAGGGCAGAAGTCACACCCTCTTTCCTAAGAAATTGGGCAACCTTATCCGCACTGTATCCTTTGGCTAAACAACCTAGATCGATCTTCATTCCTTTCTGTTTTAAAAACACAGTGGAAGTAGAAGAATCTAACTCGATAGAATGAGGATTGATTAAAGGGAGCACCGATTCAATTTCTTGAGGTTGGGCAACTTTGGCATCTGAAAAACCGATACGCCAGGTTTGAATTAAGGGACCAATGCTGATGTTGAGATGGCTAGAGGGCGCTAGGCTATGCTCTAACCCAAGTGAAATCAGTTCAAACAGGTCTGGATGAACCTTGACGGGGGCTATTCCAGCTTGATGATTGATTTCCATCAACTCAGATTCTTGGCTATTGGCGTTGAAGCGGTATTCAAACTCTCTGAGTAAATCAAAGGATTTCTGGAGCAAGATATCTGCTCGCTCATCCACTAATGAAATAGTGATAGTGGTTCCCATTAGGCGTTCAGAATGTGAACTAAGAGGCAAGCTACCAACTCCTTTCTCTTATGAAAAGAAGGTTGAAATATAGTAAATTTATGAAAAATGAACCCCTTACATTTTCTTTCCATGATACTAGCATACCATAAAGTCAGCGTTTTCACAAATAAAATTTGTAAAGATGTCAAGAAATATGCTCAGGAAATGAAGAAAAATTGCAAGAATCCGTGTTAAGATACAGATTATTTACAATTTTTTACAAAAAAATAGGAAAAATCGGCCAAACTCTTGTAAACGCTAACAGTAAATGTTATACTAGTAGGGTAAATTTAGAATGAAGGTAGGAAATTTTTTATGAGTAAGATCGTTGTAGTCGGTGCTAACCACGCTGGTACAGCATGTATTAATACTATGTTGGATAATTTTGGAAATGAGAACGAAATCGTTGTATTTGACCAAAACTCTAACATCTCTTTCCTAGGATGTGGAATGGCCCTCTGGATTGGTGAACAAATTGACGGTGCTGAAGGCTTGTTCTATTCTGATAAAGAAAAATTGGAAGCTAAAGGTGCTAAAGTCTACATGAACTCACCAGTTCTTTCAATCGACTATGATAACAAAGTAGTTACAGCGGAAGTTGAAGGAAAAGAGCACAAAGAATCATATGAAAAATTGATTTTCGCTACAGGTTCTACACCAATCTTGCCACCAATCGAAGGTGTTGAAATTGTTAAAGGAAACCGCGAATTTAAAGCAACTCTTGAAAATGTACAATTCGTGAAATTGTACCAAAACGCTGAAGAAGTGATTCACAAATTGGCTGACAAGAGCCAACACCTTGACCGTATCGCCGTTGTTGGTGGTGGTTACATCGGTGTTGAACTTGCTGAAGCCTTTGAACGTCTTGGAAAAGAAGTTGTCCTTGTTGATATTGTTGATACTGTCTTGAACGGTTACTATGACAAAGACTTCACACAAATGATGGCGAAGAACCTGGAAGACCACAATATCCGCTTGGCTCTTGGTCAAACTGTTAAAGCAATCGAAGGTGACGGTAAAGTTGAACGCTTGATTACTGACAAAGAAACTTTTGATGTGGATATGGTTATCCTTGCAGTTGGTTTCCGTCCAAACACAGCTCTTGCTGATGGTAAGATTGAACTCTTCCGCAACGGTGCCTTCCTTGTAGATAAGAAACAAGAAACTTCAATTCCAGGTGTATTTGCAGTTGGTGACTGTGCGACTGTCTATGATAATGCTCGTAAAGACACTAGCTACATTGCCCTTGCTTCAAATGCTGTTCGTACTGGTATTGTTGGTGCCTACAATGCTTGTGGACATGAATTGGAAGGAATCGGTGTGCAAGGTTCAAACGGTATTTCAATCTACGGTCTTCACATGGTTTCAACTGGTTTGACTCTTGAAAAAGCTAAAGCTGCTGGTTATAATGCAACTGAAACAGGCTTTAACGATCTTCAAAAACCAGAATTCATGAAACATGACAACCATGAAGTAGCAATTAAGATTGTCTTTGACAAAGATAGCCGTGAAATTCTTGGTGCCCAAATGGTTTCACATGACATTTCAATCAGCATGGGGATTCACATGTTCTCACTTGCTATCCAAGAGCATGTAACAATTGATAAATTGGCCTTGACAGATCTCTTCTTCTTGCCACACTTCAACAAACCATACAACTACATTACAATGGCTGCCCTTACAGCTGAAAAATAAAAATGAATGAACTATCTGGCCTTAACTTAAGGTCAGATAGTTTTTTCATCATTCTGTACCCATACAATTATCTTTTTTTTATCTTGTGATTCATTCTAATCTAACTTAAAATGAAATGGTAGCTACCAATATAAATGATGAGGAAAAAGAAATGACTGAAAATCGTTATGAACTAAATAAAAACTTGGCACAGATGCTCAAAGGTGGGGTTATCATGGACGTTCAGAATCCTGAACAGGCCCGTATTGCAGAAGCTGCTGGTGCGGCAGCTGTGATGGCCTTGGAGCGGATTCCAGCTGATATTCGTGCAGCTGGTGGAGTTTCCCGCATGAGCGATCCAAAGATGATTAAGGAAATCCAAGAAGCGGTTAGTATTCCAGTGATGGCCAAGGTTAGAATCGGGCATTTTGTTGAAGCTCAGATTTTAGAGGCTATTGAGATTGACTATATCGATGAGAGTGAAGTTTTATCGCCAGCTGACGACCGTTTCCATGTGGACAAGAAAGAATTCCAAGTTCCTTTTGTCTGTGGTGCTAAGGATTTGGGTGAAGCCTTGCGTCGTATCGCTGAAGGTGCTTCTATGATTCGTACCAAAGGAGAACCAGGTACAGGGGATATCGTCCAAGCTGTTCGTCATATGCGTATGATGAATCAGGAAATTCGCCGTATTCAAAACTTACGTGAGGACGAACTTTATGTTGCTGCTAAGGACTTGCAAGTCCCTGTAGAATTGGTTCAATACGTCCATGAACATGGGAAATTGCCAGTTGTAAACTTTGCGGCTGGAGGTGTTGCAACGCCAGCTGATGCTGCGTTGATGATGCAATTAGGGGCAGAGGGTGTCTTTGTCGGTTCAGGTATTTTTAAGTCAGGAGATCCTGTTAAACGAGCGAGTGCTATTGTTAAGGCTGTGACTAACTTCCGTAATCCTCAAATTCTAGCTCAAATCTCTGAAGATTTAGGAGAAGCCATGGTGGGTATTAATGAAAATGAAATCCAAATTCTCATGGCAGAGCGAGGAAAATAGATGAAAATCGGAATATTAGCCTTGCAAGGTGCTTTTGCAGAACATGCAAAAGTACTAGATAAATTAGGTGTCACTAGTGTAGAAATTAGAAATCTAGATGATTTTCAGCAAGATCAGAGTGACTTGTCGGGTTTGATTTTGCCGGGTGGTGAGTCTACAACCATGGGCAAGCTCTTACGAGACCAGGATATGTTGTTTCCTATCCGGGAAGCAATTCTATCTGGCTTACCAGTGTTTGGGACCTGTGCGGGCTTGATTTTACTGGCTAAGGAAATCATTTCTCAGAAAGAAAGTCATCTTGGAACTATGGATATGGTGGTCGAGCGCAATGCCTATGGGCGCCAACTAGGAAGTTTCTACACGGAAGCAGAATGTAAGGGAGTCGGTCAGATTCCAATGACCTTTATCCGTGGTCCAATTATCAGCAGTGTTGGAGAAGATGTAGAAATTTTAGCAAGAGTTGATAATCAAATCGTTGCAGCTCAAGAAAAAAATATGTTGGTAACTTCTTTTCATCCAGAATTGACGGATGATGTTCACTTGCACCAGTACTTTATCAATATGTGTGACAAAAAGATAGTGGAATAAAAAGTGATAAATCAAGTTTCGATTCGCTTTTTCCAAAGAATCATTTTTTAAGTCATCTGACAGTATTCTGTGATTTTAGATTTATTTACGATAAATTAGAAAAGAATGATTGTTTTGACTTAGGGCATAAAGCTTATATGCTGAATATGGTGTTCAAGTGTCTTTTATTGAAAGCACTTTAGAGGATGGAGTTAAAATACTATTCTATACTGCTTAATACTCTTCGAAAATCTCTTCAAACCACGTCAGTTTCACCTTGCCGTAGGTATGGTTACTGACTTCGTCAGTTCTATCCACAACCTCAAAACAGTGTTTTGAGCTGACTTCGTCAGTTTTATCTGCAACCTCAAAGCTGTATTTTGAGCAACCTGCGGTTAGCTTCCTATTTTGCTCTTTGATTTTCGTTGAGTATAAAAATGATGTATAGGACTGGTCAAAAAGATCACTTCGAAAATAGCAAAAAACGAGTATCTCTACAGATGGAGATACTCGTTCTATTATGTGTGAAGCTATGAGTCTGTCTTGCTCCATAGGATGCGCGTAGAAGTTTATACCAAAAAAATTCCAAAAGCGACACAATAAAGGAGATTAAGACAATTTTAAATTTTTTTTGAGATGTAGGTAATGAGTTAAAATCAATGGCGGTTAAACAGGGTGAAAAGGATCAAGCAAAAAGTCTTTAAAATCAAAAAAACGCATAATATCAGGTGTTTTACAACGTTTTTTATTTTATTCTTTGGTATTCTTTTGCAAAAAAAGAATACAACATTTTGTTGTATCCTAAATATTAAATCAAGTCCTGAATTTTCTTAAGTTTTTATCATATTTTCTGTTATAATTAAGGTGCCTTAAGAAAAATAATGAAAAAACTAAATGTTTTTCATATAGTTTTCATTGTTTTAATAGTTTAAAGTCAATCTTATTTTTCTCTAATAGAAAATAATGAAAAAGTAGGTTTAGAAAGAGGTAAGTATCTATGTCTTCTCATAAAAAAGTGTCACTCTCTGAGATTAATCAATCTATCGATACTCCAAATAACAATCATTTCTGGCAAAATTTAAAGGCCTTCTTGGGTCCAGGTGCCCTTGTCGCAGTTGGTTATATGGATCCAGGAAACTGGATAACCAGTGTGGTTGGAGGTGCATCCTATAAGTACAGTCTCTTATTTGTCATCTTGATTTCATCACTCATTGCTATGCAACTTCAGCAGATGGCAGGAAAGCTTGGAATTGTAACTCAAATGGACTTGGCTCAAGCAACGGGTCATCATTCACCCAAATGGCTTCGTTATAGCTTATGGGTGATTTTGGAGTTGGCCTTGATGGCGACAGACCTGGCAGAAGTTCTAGGTTCAGCGATTGCTCTCAATCTTCTTTTTAAGATTCCGATTATGATAGCCATCCTTTTGACGGTTCTAGATGTCTTTCTCTTATTGCTTTTGATGAAATTTGGCTTTAAGAAGATAGAAGCTATTGTGACAACACTGATTTTAACGATTTTAGCAATCTTTACTTATCTGGTAGCTTTATCAAATCCAAGTTTCCAAGGAATCGCTGAGGGTTATTTACCCAATTCGACCTTATTTGAGAGTCCTTTGCCAGGTCATGAAAGTCAATTAACTTTAGCTCTGGGGATTGTAGGTGCGACGGTTATGCCTCATAACCTCTATTTGCATTCTTCCTTGTCTCAAACTCGGAAAATCAATCACAAGGACAAGGATGATGTTCGAAAAGCGGTGCGCTTTATGACCTGGGATTCAAATCTCCAATTATCCTTGGCCTTTGTGGTTAACTCCCTTCTATTAATTCTCGGGGCGGCTCTCTTTTTCGGCCATGCATCTGAGATTTCTGCCTTCTCTCAAATGTATAATGCCTTGCAGGATTCTACTATTGCAGGAGCTATAGCTAGCTCGACCTTATCAACCTTGTTTGCCTTGGCTTTATTAGCCAGTGGTCAAAATTCGACAATTACGGGTACCTTGACTGGACAAATCGTTATGGAAGGTTTCTTGCATATGAGATTACCTCAATGGTTCATTCGTTTGGCAACTCGTCTCTTTGCCTTGTTGCCTGTCATGATTGTAGCGGTTCTGTTTGGTCATCAGGAAAAAACATTGGATCAGTTATTGGTTTATTCACAAGTCTTTCTTTCGATTGCTCTTCCATTTTCAATCTTCCCACTGATTTATCTAACTTCTAAGAAATCACTGATGGGAGAATTTACCAATGCCAAATGGAATACCATCCTTGGCTATATCGTTTCCATTATCTTAACAATTCTCAATGTGAAATTGTTATTTGATATTTTCTAAGAAATTCACCCGAGTTATAAAACAATCATATAAGAAAAAAGATACCCAAGATTTCTTGGGTATCTTTTTTAAAATAAACGGAAGACATGGGATTCGAACCCACGCACGCTGTTACACGCCTACCGCGTTTCCAACACGGCCTCTTAAGCCTCTTGAGTAATCTTCCAATACTTACTCAAATAGTCTACCATAAAGGCTCTTATCTTGCAATAAAAATTCTGGAAATAAGAAAAATGATAGAATTTGAAAGAAAATGATAAAAAATGCTTGACTTTGAAAGGAAGTATGATAGAATGAATAGTGTAAACGATAACAGGAGGTGATTCAGTGTTAAAAACAGAGAGGAAACAACTGATTTTAGAGGAGTTAAATCAACACCATGTAGTTTCTCTAGAGAAATTAGTTAGTTTGCTAGAAACGTCAGAATCAACGGTTCGAAGAGATTTGGATGAATTGGAAGCGGAAAACAAGCTTCGTCGCGTGCATGGTGGAGCAGAATTGCCCCATTCCTTGCAGGAAGAAGAAACCATCCAAGAAAAATCTGTCAAAAACCTTCAAGAGAAGAAGTTGCTAGCTCAGAAAGCAGCCTCTCTCATCAAGGAACAAGATGTCATCTTTATCGATGCTGGAACAACAACTGCCTTTTTGATTCATGAATTGGTTAATAAGAATATTACTGTTGTGACTAATTCGATTCACCACGCCGCTCAGTTGGTTGAAAAGCAGATTCCTACGGTCATGGTTGGAGGTAGTGTCAAGATGGCGACAGATGCGAGCATCGGGGGCGTTGCTCTTAACCAGATTAACCAATTGCACTTTGACCGTGCCTTTATCGGGATGAATGGTGTGGACGATGGTTATTATACGACTCCTGATATGGAGGAGGGGGCTGTGAAGCGTGCTATTTTAGAGAATGCTAAACAGACCTATGTCTTGGTGGATTCGTCAAAAATAGGACAAACTTGCTTTGCCAAGGTAGCACCACTCAAACGCGCTATCGTTATCACAAGTCAAGGGCATGAGCTCTTGCAGGCTATTAAGGAGAAAACGGAGGTAATAGAAGTATGATTTATACAGTCACACTCAATCCATCTATTGACTATATCGTGCGTTTGGATCAAGTCCAGGTCGGTAGTGTCAATCGTATGGACAGTGATGATAAGTTTGCTGGTGGGAAAGGAATCAATGTCAGCCGTGTCTTGAAGCGCTTAGATATTCCAAATACAGCGACGGGCTTTATCGGAGGCTTTACTGGTAAATTTATCACGGATACTTTGGCTGATGAAGAAATCGAGACACGTTTTGTCCAAGTGGCAGAAGATACTCGTATCAATGTTAAAATCAAAGCAGATCAAGAAACAGAAATCAACGGAACGGGTCCAACTGTTGAACCAGCCCAGTTAGAAGAATTGAAAGCTATTTTATCTAGTTTGACTGCAGATGATACGGTCGTGTTTGCTGGTTCAAGTGCTAAAAATCTAGGCAATGTCATCTATAAGGATTTGATTGCCTTGACACGTCAGACGGGTGCGCAAGTGGTTTGTGACTTTGAAGGACAGACCTTGATTGATAGTTTGGACTATCAGCCGCTTTTGGTCAAACCAAACAATCATGAACTTGGAGCTATCTTTGGAGTGAAACTCGAAAGTTTAGATGAAATCGAGAACTATGCTCGTCAGTTACTGGCCAAAGGAGCTCAAAACGTCATTATCTCTATGGCTGGTGACGGTGCCTTCCTTGTCACATCTGAGGGAGCTTACTTTGCTAAACCAATCAAGGGAACTGTGAAAAATTCAGTTGGAGCTGGTGATTCTATGGTTGCCGGATTCACAGGTGAATTTGTCAAATCCAAAGATGCAGTAGAAGCCTTCAAATGGGGAGTAGCTTGTGGAACAGCAACTACCTTCTCGGATGACTTAGCAACAGCAGAATTTATTAAAGAAACATATGAAAAAGTTGAGGTAGAAAAACGATGAAAATTCAAGACCTATTGAGAAAAGATGTCATGTTGCTGGATTTGCAAGCAACTGAAAAAACAGCTGTCATCGAAGAGATGATTAAAAGTTTGACAGACCACGGTTATGTGACAGATTTTGAAACATTTAAAGAAGGCATTTTGGCTCGTGAAGCTCTCACTTCTACTGGTTTAGGTGATGGTATCGCAATACCTCACAGCAAAAATGCTGCTGTCAAAGAAGCGACTGTTCTCTTTGCTAAGTCAAACAAGGGTGTTGACTACGAGAGCTTGGATGGACAAGCAACCGACCTCTTCTTTATGATTGCAGCTCCAGAAGGTGCTAATGACACTCACTTGGCTGCCTTGGCAGAATTGTCTCAATACTTGATGAAAGATGGATTTGCTGACAAACTTCGCCAAGCAACATCAGCTGACCAAGTCATTGAGCTTTTTGACCAAGCTTCAGAAAAAACTGAGGAACCTGTTCAAGTACCTACCAATGACTCTGGTGACTTTATCGTTGCTGTTACAGCTTGTACAACAGGTATTGCCCACACTTACATGGCCCAAGAAGCTCTTCAAAAAGTAGCTACTGAAATGGGTGTTGGAATTAAGGTCGAAACCAACGGTGCTAGCGGTGTTGGAAATCAACTAACTGCAGAAGATATCCGCAAGGCTAAAGCTGTTATCATTGCGGCAGACAAGGCCGTTGAAATGGATCGTTTCGATGGCAAACCATTGATCAATCGTCCAGTTGCTGACGGTATCCGCAAGACAGAAGAGTTGATCAACTTGGCTCTTTCTGGAGATGCTGAAGTCTACCGTGCTGCTAATGGAGCCAAAGCCGCAACAACCTCTAACGAAAAACAAAGTCTTGGTGGTGCCTTCTACAAACACTTGATGAGTGGTGTCTCTCAAATGTTGCCATTCGTTATCGGTGGTGGTATCATGATTGCCCTTGCCTTCTTGATTGACGGTGCTTTGGGTGTTCCGAATGAAAACCTTGGTAATCTTGGTTCTTACCATGAGTTAGCTTCTATGTTCATGAAAATTGGTGGTGCAGCCTTTGGATTGATGCTCCCAGTCTTTGCAGGTTATGTTGCCTACTCTATCGCTGAAAAACCAGGTTTGGTAGCAGGTTTCGTGGCTGGTGCTATTGCCAAAGAAGGTTTTGCATTTGGTAAAATTCCTTATGCTGCAGGTGGTGAAGCAACTTCAACTCTTGCAGGTGTCTCATCTGGTTTCCTAGGTGCCCTTGTTGGTGGATTTATTGCAGGTGCTTTGGTTCTTGCTATCAAGAAATACGTTAAAGTTCCTCGTTCACTTGAAGGTGCAAAATCAATCCTTCTCTTGCCACTTCTTGGGACAATCTTGACTGGATTTGTTATGCTAGCTGTTAACATCCCAATGGCAGCAATCAACACTGCTATGAATGACTTCCTAGGCGGTCTTGGAGGCGGTTCAGCTGTCCTTCTTGGTATCGTCCTTGGTGGAATGATGGCTGTTGACATGGGTGGACCAGTTAACAAAGCGGCTTATGTCTTTGGTACAGGTACGCTTGCAGCTACTGTTTCTTCAGGAGGTTCTGTAGCCATGGCAGCAGTTATGGCTGGAGGAATGGTGCCACCACTTGCCATCTTTGTCGCAACTCTTCTCTTTAAAGACAAATTTACTAAGGAAGAACGCAACTCTGGTTTGACAAACATCATCATGGGCTTGTCATTTATCACTGAGGGAGCGATTCCATTTGGTGCAGCTGACCCAGCTCGTGCGATTCCAAGTTTCATTCTTGGTTCAGCAGTAGCAGGTGGCCTCGTTGGTCTTACTGGTATCAAACTCATGGCGCCACACGGAGGAATCTTCGTTATCGCCCTTACTTCAAATGCTCTCCTTTACCTAGTTTCTGTCTTGGTAGGAGCAATCGTAAGTGGTGTGGTCTATGGTTACCTACGCAAACCACAAGTATAAAAATTAGATATAAAATCAAAAGATTGGACCGTTTGGTGCAGTCTTTGTCTCTTTCCGAAATGCCTGTGAAATATGGTATAATAGAAGAATGGCAAACAAGAATACAAGTAAAACAAGACGGAGACCGTCTAAAGCAGAACTCGAAAGAAAAGAAGCGATTCAACGAATGTTGATTTCTTTGGGAATCGCGCTTTTATTGATTTTCGCAGCCTTCAAATTAGGGGCTGCAGGTATAACCCTTTACAATTTAATTCGCTTGCTGGTGGGCAGCCTAGCTTATCTAGCAATATTTGGTATCTTGCTCTACCTCTTCTTTTTCAAGTGGATACGAAAACAGGAAGGGCTCTTATCTGGATTTTTCACCATATTTGCTGGCTTGCTCTTGATTTTTGAGGCCTATTTAGTTTGGAAATATGGTTTGGATAAGTCGGTACTAAAAGGGACCATAGCCCAAGTTGTGACGGATTTAACAGGCTTTCGAACGACCAGCTTTGCTGGAGGGGGCTTGATTGGGGTCGCTCTTTATATGCCAACCGCCTTTCTTTTTTCAAATGTCGGTACTTACTTTATTGGTTCTATCTTGATTTTAGCTGGAGCCCTCCTAGTTAGCCCTTGGTCTGTTTACGATATTGCTGAATTTTTCAGTAGAGGCTTTGCCAAATGGCGAGAAGGACATGAGCGTCGAAAAGAGGAACGCTTTGTCAAACAAGAAGAAAAAGCTCGTCAAAAAGCTGAGGAAGAGGCTAGATTAGAACAAGAAAAGGCTGAAAAAGCCTTACTCGATTTGCCTCCTGTTGATATGGAAACAGGTGAAATTCTGACAGAAGATGTTGTGCTTGACGTTTCACCTGTTCCAGAAGAAGAATGGGTAGAACCAGAAATCATCCTGCCTCAAGCTGAACTTGAATTCCCTGAACAGGAAGATGGCTCTGATGATGAAGATGTACAGGTTGATTTTTCAGCCAAAGAAGCCCTCGAATACAAACTTCCAAGCTTACAACTCTTTGCCCCAGATAAACCAAAAGACCAGTCTAAAGAGAAGAAAATCGTTCGTGAAAACATCAAAATCCTAGAAGAAACCTTTGCTAGCTTTGGTATCAAGGTAACGGTTGAACGGGCTGAAATTGGGCCATCAGTGACCAAGTATGAAGTTAAGCCAGCAGTAGGTGTAAGGGTCAACCGCATTTCCAATCTAGCAGATGACCTTGCTTTAGCCTTGGCTGCCAAGGATGTCCGAATCGAAGCACCTATTCCAGGGAAATCTTTAGTGGGAATTGAAGTCCCTAACTCTGAGATTGCGACAGTTTCTTTCCGCGAACTATGGGAACAATCTCAAACGAAAGCAGAAAATCTCTTGGAAATTCCTTTAGGAAAGGCTGTTAATGGAACCGCAAGAGCTTTTGACCTTTCTAAAATGCCCCACTTGCTAGTCGCAGGTTCAACGGGTTCAGGGAAGTCAGTAGCTGTTAACGGCATTATCGCTAGCATCCTCATGAAGGCGAGACCCGATCAAGTTAAATTTATGATGGTCGATCCCAAGATGGTTGAGTTGTCTGTTTACAATGATATTCCCCACCTCTTGATTCCAGTTGTGACCAATCCACGTAAGGCCAGCAAGGCCCTTCAAAAGGTTGTGGATGAAATGGAAAACCGTTATGAACTCTTTGCTAAGGTGGGAGTTCGGAATATTGCAGGCTTTAATGCCAAGGTAGAAGAGTTTAATGCCCAGTCTGAGTACAAGCAGGTTCCGCTACCACTCATTGTCGTAATTGTAGATGAGTTAGCTGACCTCATGATGGTGGCCAGCAAAGAAGTGGAAGATGCCATTATCCGTTTGGGGCAGAAGGCGCGTGCTGCAGGGATTCACATGATTCTTGCAACCCAGCGTCCATCTGTTGATGTCATATCTGGGTTGATTAAAGCCAATGTCCCATCACGTGTGGCGTTTGCAGTTTCATCAGGTACAGATTCCCGTACTATTTTAGATGAAAATGGAGCTGAGAAACTACTTGGACGTGGAGATATGCTCTTTAAACCAATCGATGAAAATCATCCAGTTCGTCTGCAAGGATCCTTTATCTCGGATGATGATGTCGAACGTATCGTAAACTTCATCAAGGCTCAGGCGGATGCGGATTACGATGAGAGTTTTGATCCAGGTGAGGTGTCTGAAAATGAAGGAGAATTTTCAGATGGTGAATCTGGTGGGGATCCGCTTTTTGAAGAAGCCAAGGCTTTGGTAATCGAAACCCAGAAAGCCAGCGCCTCTATGATTCAGCGTCGTTTATCAGTTGGATTTAACCGTGCGACCCGTCTCATGGAAGAGCTTGAGATGGCAGGTGTCATTGGTCCAGCTGAAGGTACTAAGCCAAGAAAAGTATTGCAACAATAAATTTCTCTCTTATACGGAAATGTGAACCTGACGTGATTTGAAGAGGTTTTTGAAGCGGATTATCTATGATGTATAATTAATTGAATCTAAAATAGTACGAAACGACTTTTAAAGCATGAAATTGATTTGAATTCCCTAATAAATTTGTTCACATTTTATTCAAACATTATATCAAGCTGAAACAGATTTAGAATTTCTTTTAGATATATGAAGACTCCCCTTATAGTTTCTAGTGAATATTTGTTTTTCACTAGAAACTATAAGGGGAGCTTTTGTACTCATGTATGAGATAGATTTCTTTTTTTGTTTTATTAAGCTACATAGCTCACTTTTCAGCAGGAATCAGCTATTGTATTCGCTAGCTGTTAGCTGACATCAATTCACTACTGTTTAAAATTTTGAGAGTTCTGCAGTTTTTGAGTTCAGTTTCTGTTTATTCACCAAAGAAAAATGGTGGAGCGAACCGTTTCAGCTCTTCAAAGCAATGTTGGGCTGCCTCTGCATCTTCACAGATGACAAGGCAGACATCATCACCACAGAGGGTAGCAATAGCATCAGGGAAACTCAAAGCATCAATGATAGAACCAAATGATTGAGCCAGTCCAGGAAGGGTTTTTAGTAGGACTTGGTGTTGAACTGGGCGCATCAAGACAAGGGCATCTTCCATGTAGAGTTCGAGACGTTTTTCCCATTTTGAGATAGAGCCTGTATTTAGCACATAGTAAGAGTTATCTTCTTCTCGTACTTTTGACAGGTTCATACTTTTAATATCTCTCGAAAGTGTCGCTTGTGTAACTTGAATATCATTATCGGCAAGAAGAGATTGTAACTCAGCTTGTGTGTGAATCTTATTTTTCGTTACAAGAGCTCGTATGAGTTGGTGTCGGTGTTCAGATTTATTCATAATAATTTAACTCCTTTTTTAGTGAGGTAGGATAAGTGTAGACTGTTCAAGATCAACAGTCAGCTGGTAAGCGGTATTGTCACGTATGGTGATTTCAAAGTCAGTAGTATAGAGGACTAAACGAAGAGTATCTCCTTCTTTTAACTTGTAAATAGTAGGTTGTAGTTCAAATTGCACATCTATCCATTCATCTGCAGTAATATCCTCTACTAACAGTAAATCATTTCTATTTTGTAAATTGAGGTAACCTTTTGTCACGACTCGTTGTGCATTTGGTCTAAATGGTAATTCACAGAGATTTTCCAACATGTGGTAGCGTCCATTATCAATGGTTCTAGCACTTAAAATAGCTGGATAAGGTTGTAGGTATTTCTTCTGTCCAAATTCAAGCAGTTGTGCAGATAAGAGCCCCTTATTTGTACTGGATTTGATACGAAGATTGAGTTGGGCACGACCGTTCAAGTGAAGATCTTTGGTTACAGGAAGGTCAATAGTAATCTGATTGACTTTCCCTTGATAGAGTTCTGTATTGAAGGTCTGGTATGTTTTACCATAACGTTCAAAATCCTTATCTGAGTATTGGTTTTGAATAATTTGCTCTTCTTGACCAAGTGAGAAGGATTCAAAGCTTTCTTGCCCACCGAAGTTATCAAGTGATAACCAAGTCTGAGGGGCTGTATTGTCCTGCCAGATAACAGTAGGAAGTTGGAAATCTGTATCTTGTCCCAGTAATTTCTTTGTCAACAAAGCATTCATGGACTCACGGAAGTCAATGGATTGCCAGTTGTTCATATAAACATGGGCACCATTATGGAAAAAGAGATGCTTATTGATATGAGATGGAAGAGCATGGAACATCTGGTAAACATGAAGTGGTTTGACATTCCAATCCTGTGAACCGTGGGTAAAGATAACATCTGCCTTTACTTTATGGGCATTGAGCAGATAATTGCGGTCATGCCAAAACTGATTGTAGTCGCCAGTCTTGCGATCCAGTTGCTCTTTTACTTTTTCCAAATCAGCTTGGTGAGCATCATTACCACGAATATAGTCGCCAGCTAAGAGATTACGAGAGTAGGTTAGTTCAGCAAGGGAGTCAAAATCCTCACCTGGATAACCACCTGGGCTAGTGACCAGACCGTTTTCACGGTAGTAGTTGTACCATGAAGAAATACCAGCCTCGGCAATGATGACTTCTAAACCATCGACACCTGTAGTCGCAAGACCATTGGACATGGTACCAAGATAGGAAAGTCCAGTTGTGGCCACTTTTCCGTTTGACCAGTCAGCCTTGACTTGACGCTGGCGCGTGTGATCAGTAAAGGCACGGCAACGACCATTGAGCCAATCGATGACATTTTTATAAGCCTCGATTTGTTGATAGTCGCCATTAGTCATGAAACCAGTAGAGTCTTTGGTACCAACACCTGAAACATATAGATTAGCAAACCCTCTTGGAAGGAAGTAGTCGTTGAGAGTATAGCTAGCGTTGATGTGCGTTAGCTTTTCCTCAGATTTTGACACAAGCTCAGCTTGACCTTGAGGTTGGGCGATATTTAGTTGAGGTTCCTCTAGCTCAATCTTATGAGCAGGTTTAACCTCAAGTTCTTGCTCCATCTTGTAGAGAGCCTTATCGCTTGCCTTGTCATTGGTTCCCTGATGATAAGGACTGGCTGTCATGATGGCAGGGATTTGCCCCTCATAACGTGGACGAATAATGCTAACCTTGACTAAGTCTGGTAGACCTTTTTGGTCAGTATCGACACGAGACTCAACGTAGACCACTTCTCGAATAACATCATGGCTGGAAAAAGTTGCTAAACTCTTGCCGTTAAAGTAGTGGTAGTCATTATCCTCAGGAATAAGACCATCACTAACAAGTTGGTCGATAAGGGTATTCCCCTTTTTGGTGCGAGTATTGAGTAACTGATAGAGATTTTCAATCAAGTCACCATATACAATGGGAAATTCAGTTTTTTTACGAAAAGCTTCACTATCTTCGAAGTCAACCAAATAAGAAAAGCCTAAAAGTTGAAAAGCAACAGTATAAAAAATATCTGCTGTCAGTTCATCTTCTGATTGAAAAAATGTTAGCAGGTCTGTTTTTTTATCAGCTGCTAGGATGGAAAGTGGGTAGTTGGTGTCTTGATAAGTGAAAAAGAAACGACTTAGAAAAGACTCCAATATCTTTTTATTTGTTGACTCAGATGGAAAATCAAATCCATACTTTTTTAATTCATATAAAATAGTATCTCTTGGAAGTGATAAATAGCTGAATTGATTAAAGCGCATAAAACCTCCTTGTAAAATAATAATTAAGGTTATTATATCAAAAAAATAGGAGAAAGGGAATCATTAAGTGAGAAAGAAATTAATTAAAGAATAATGAATATTATTTATATGAAAAACAGGTACAACTCTATAGTTCAAAACAAGTTATAATAGTAAATAGATTAACTTGATGTGTCTTTCTATTTTAAAAGATATATTCACTTCTTGGGATAAAAAAGTAAAAAAATTACCGGATCATTTGATTCTTTAAATGTATTTTTGCTTTTTTCATTCAAAAAATTTTACTTTAAGGATAAAATAGAGATAGGAGTCATTGCTTTTGTCTTTCTCTTTTTGAAAATGGTATAATATAGTGAGAAGGATAGAGGAGAAGTGTAAATTGATCGCACAACTAGATACAAAAACAGTCTATAGTTTTATGGAGAGCGTCATTTCGATCGAAAAGTATGTGAGAGTAGCTAAAGAATACGGCTACACTCATCTGGCTATAATGGATATTGATAATCTTTATGGTGCTTTTGACTTTCTAGAGGTTACAAAAAAATATGGCATTCATCCTTTATTAGGGCTTGAAATGACTGTATTTGTGGATGCTCAGGAAGTGAATTTGCGCTTTTTAGCTCTATCTAGTGTGGGCTATCAGCAGTTGATGAAGCTTTCAACAGCCAAGATGCAGGGGGAGAAAACTTGGTCAGTCCTGTCCCAGTACCTGGAGGATATCGCGGTCATTGTGCCTTATTTTGAAGAGCTTGAATCACTAAATCTAGGCTGTGATTACTATATAGGGGTTTACCCAGAAACACTGGCCAGCGAATTTTATTGTCCTATTTTGCCACTTTATCGGGTCAATGCCTTTGAAAGTAGGGATAGAGAAGTTCTTCAAATTTTAACAGCGATTAAAGAAAATCTACCGCTCAGAGAAGTTCCTTTGCGCTCACGACAAGATGTCCTTATATCAGCAAGTTCTTTAGAGAAACTATTCCAAGAACGTTTTCCTCAAGCCTTGGACAATTTAGAAAAGCTGATTTCAGGTATTTCTTACGATTTGGATACGAGTCTGAAACTGCCTCGTTTTAACCCAGCTAGACCAGCAGTAGAGGAGTTGAGAGAGCGTGCTGAACTGGGGCTTGTTCAGAAGGGATTGACTAGTAAAGAATATCAAGATCGACTAGACCAAGAATTGGCTGTTATTCATGATATGGGCTTTGATGATTATTTCTTGGTTGTTTGGGATTTGCTGCGTTTTGGACGTTCGAATGGCTATTATATGGGTATGGGACGGGGTTCTGCAGTTGGTAGCTTGGTTTCCTATGCCTTAGATATCACAGGGATTGACCCAGTAGAGAAAAATCTGATTTTTGAACGCTTTCTCAATCGTGAACGCTATACCATGCCTGATATTGATATTGATATTCCAGATATTTATCGTCCAGATTTTATCAGGTATGTTGGAAATAAATATGGCAGTAAACATGCTGCACAAATCGTTACTTTTTCTACCTTTGGAGCAAAGCAGGCCTTACGAGATGTTTTAAAACGTTTTGGTGTGCCAGAGTATGAATTATCTGCAATTACCAAGAAAATCAGTTTTCGTGATAATCTTAAGTCAGCCTATGAAGGGAACCTACAGTTTCGTCAGCAAATCAATAGTAAGTTAGAATACCAAAAAGCCTTTGAAATTGCCTGCAAGATTGAGGGTTATCCAAGACAAACCTCTGTCCATGCGGCTGGTGTTGTAATCAGTGACCAAGATTTGACCAACTACATCCCCCTAAAGCACGGTGATGAAATTCCACTGACTCAGTATGATGCTCATGGAGTTGAAGCTAGCGGGCTTTTGAAGATGGACTTTTTGGGACTGCGAAATTTGACCTTTGTCCAGAAGATGCAAGAATTACTTGCAGAAACAGAAGGTATTAAGATAGTTATCAACGAGATTGATTTGGAAGACAAAGAAACGCTAGCTCTTTTTGCTTCTGGCAATACAAAAGGTATCTTTCAATTTGAGCAACCTGGTGCCATTCGCTTGCTCAAACGTGTGCAACCAGTTTGTTTTGAAGATGTCGTAGCGACTACTTCCCTAAATCGACCAGGTGCTAGTGATTATATCAATAATTTTGTAGCTAGGAAACATGGGCAGGAAGAAGTGACTGTTCTAGATCCAGCTCTGGAGGATATTTTGGCTCCAACCTACGGAATTATGCTCTATCAGGAGCAGGTTATGCAGGTTGCCCAGCGATTTGCTGGATTTAGTCTTGGGAAAGCCGATATTTTGCGTCGAGCTATGGGGAAAAAGGATGCTTCTGCTATGCATGAGATGAGGGCTTCCTTTATTCAAGGCTCCATAGAAGCTGGTCATACTGCGGAAAGAGCAGAGCAGGTTTTTGATGTTATGGAGAAGTTTGCAGGCTATGGTTTTAACAGGTCACACGCCTATGCCTACTCAGCCTTGGCCTTCCAGTTGGCTTATTTCAAAACGCATTATCCAGCCATTTTTTATCAGGTCATGTTGAATTCTGCCAACAGTGATTACTTAACAGATGCCTTAGAAGCAGGCTTTGAAGTAGCGCCTCTCTCCATCAACACCATTCCCTATCACGATAAAATTGCTAACAAGTCCATCTATCTAGGTCTGAAATCGATTAAGGGAGTCAGCAAGGATTTGGCACTTTGGATTATTGAAAATAGACCTTATTCTAACATTGAAGATTTTATAGCTAAATTACCTGAAAATTATTTGAAACTTCCTTTGCTGGAACCCATAGTAAAAGTTGGTCTTTTCGATTCATTTGAAAAAAATCGTCAAAAAGTATTCAATAATTTAGTTAATCTATTTGAATTTGTAAAAGAGTTAGGAAGCTTGTTTGGGGATACAATTTATAGCTGGCAGGAATCGGAAGATTGGACGGAACAAGAAAAATTCTATATGGAACAAGAGCTTTTAGGGATAGGTGTCAGCAAACATCCCCTACAAGCTATTGCAAGTAAGGCTATTTATCCGATTACCCCAATTGGGAATTTGTCAGAAAATAGCTACGCTATTATTTTGGTTGAAGTTCAGAAAATAAAAGTAATTCGTACCAAAAAGGGCGAAAACATGGCTTTCTTACAGGTAGATGACAGTAAGAAAAAATTGGATGTCACTCTCTTTTCAGACTTATATCGTCAGGTTGGGCAGGAAATAAAAGAGGGAGCCTTCTATTATATAAAAGGAAAAATCCAGTCACGTGATGGCCGTCTGCAAATGATTGCACAAGAAATAAGAGAAGCAGTTGCTGAACGCTTTTGGATACAGGTAAAAAATCATGATTCGGATCAAGAAATTTCACGTATTTTAGACCAATATAAAGGCCCAATCCCAGTCATTATCAGGTATGAAGAGGAGCAGAAAACAATCGTTTCTCCCCATCATTTTGTAGCTAAATCCAATGAATTAGAAGCGAAATTGAATGAAATGGTTATGAAAACGATTTATCGCTAAAAATACGGAAAATAGAAGAATTTTAAAATCAAATGTGGTATAATCAATAAGAATGTTAAAAGAAAAAGGAGCATAACCAATATGAAACGTATTGCTGTTTTGACTAGTGGTGGAGACGCCCCTGGTATGAATGCTGCTATCCGTGCAGTTGTTCGTCAAGCAATTTCAGAAGGAATGGAAGTGTTTGGTATTTATGACGGATATGCTGGTATGGTTGCCGGTGAAATTCATCCCCTAGATGCAGCTTCAGTAGGAGACATCATTTCTCGTGGTGGTACTTTCCTTCACTCAGCTCGTTACCCAGAATTCGCTCAACTTGAAGGGCAACTTAAAGGGATTGAGCAATTGAAAAAACACGGAATTGAAGGTGTAGTTGTTATCGGTGGTGACGGATCTTACCACGGCGCTATGCGTTTGACTGAACATGGCTTCCCAGCTATCGGTCTTCCAGGTACAATCGATAACGATATCGTTGGTACTGACTTTACAATCGGTTTTGACACAGCGGTTACAACTGCTATGGATGCTATCGATAAGATTCGTGATACATCATCAAGTCACCGTCGTACTTTTGTTATTGAAGTTATGGGACGTAACGCTGGTGATATCGCTCTTTGGGCTGGTATTGCAACTGGTGCTGATGAAATCATCATTCCTGAAGAAGGATTCAAGATTGAAGATATCGTAGAAAGCATTAAATGTGGTTATGAGTGTGGTAAAAAACACAATATCATCGTCTTGGCAGAAGGTGTGATGTCAGCAGCTGAATTTGGTAAAAAACTAAAAGAAGCTGGGGATACAAGCGACCTTCGTGTGACAGAACTTGGACATATTCAACGTGGTGGTTCTCCAACTGCGCGTGACCGTGTATTGGCGTCACGTATGGGTGCGCATGCTGTTAAACTTCTTAAAGAAGGCATCGGTGGTGTTGCGGTTGGTATCCGTAACGAAAAAATGGTTGAAAATCCAATTCTTGGTACTGCAGAAGAAGGAGCATTGTTTAGCCTTACTGCAGAAGGTAAGATTGTGGTTAACAACCCACACAAAGCCGACATTGAGCTATCTAGCTTGAATAAGAGCTTGTCATAATTTACAATTTAGTTAATAAGACCAAAAAGGTCATATATAAAGGAGTCACAAAAATCATGAACAAACGTGTAAAAATCGTTGCAACTTTGGGTCCTGCGGTAGAAATCCGTGGTGGTAAAAAATTCGGTGAGGACGGATACTGGGGTGAAAAACTTGATGTTGAAGCTTCAGCTAAAAACATTGCTAAATTGATTGAAGCTGGTGCTAACACATTCCGTTTCAACTTCTCACACGGTGACCACCAAGAACAAGGTGAGCGTATGGCAACTGTTAAACTTGCTGAAAAACTTGCAGGTAAAAAAGTTGGTTTCCTTCTTGATACAAAAGGACCAGAAATCCGTACAGAATTGTTCGAAGGTGAAGCTAAAGAGTATTCATACAAAACTGGTGAGAAAATCCGTGTTGCAACTAAACAAGGAATCAAATCAACTCGTGAAGTGATTGCATTGAACGTTGCTGGTGCTCTTGATATCTATGATGATGTTGAAGTTGGTCGTCAAGTTTTGGTTGACGATGGTAAACTTGGTCTTCGTGTGGTTGCTAAAGATGATGCAACTCGTGAATTTGAAGTTGAAGTTGAAAACGATGGTATCATCGCTAAACAAAAAGGTGTGAACATTCCTAACACTAAAATTCCTTTCCCAGCTCTTGCTGAACGCGATAACGACGATATCCGCTTTGGTCTTGAACAAGGTATCAACTTCATCGCGATTTCATTCGTACGTACTGCAAAAGACGTAAACGAAGTTCGTGCAATCTGTGAAGAAACTGGAAACGGACATGTTCAATTGTTCGCTAAAATCGAAAACCAACAAGGTATCGATAACTTGGATGAAATCATCGAAGCTGCTGATGGTATCATGATTGCTCGTGGTGACATGGGTATCGAAGTACCATTCGAAATGGTTCCAGTTTACCAAAAAATGATCATCACAAAAGTGAACGCTGCAGGTAAAGTTGTTATCACTGCAACAAACATGCTTGAAACAATGACTGAAAAACCACGTGCAACTCGTTCAGAAGTATCAGACGTATTTAACGCTGTTATCGACGGAACTGACGCAACAATGCTTTCAGGTGAGTCTGCAAACGGTAAATACCCACTTGAGTCAGTAACTACAATGGCTACAATCGATAAGAACGCTCAAACTCTTCTTAACGAATACGGACGTTTGAACTCAGATTTATTCGAACGTAACTCTAAGACAGAAGTAATGGCTTCAGCTGTTAAAGATGCTACTAACTCAATGGACATTAAATTGGTTGTAACTCTTACTAAGACAGGTCACACTGCACGTTTGATCTCTAAATACCGTCCAAATGCTGACATCTTGGCATTGACATTCGACGAATTGACAGAACGTGGATTGATGTTGAACTGGGGTGTTATCCCAATGTTGACAGATGCTCCATCATCAACTGATGATATGTTCGAAATTGCTGAACGTAAAGCAGTTGAAGCAGGTCTTGTAGAATCTGGTGATGATATCGTTATCGTTGCTGGTGTACCAGTTGGAGAAGCTGTACGTACAAACACAATGCGTATCCGTACAGTACGTTAATTAATAGAAAAATAGCCTATCATATCAAGCTTTCTAGCCTGTATGATGGGCTTTTTTGTATATGAGCAAAGTTTTTACTTTTGAGTTAATGTAACTGTAGCTAAAGAGTAAATCGTTGCGTGTTCCATACTTTTTGTGATGTGAGTATACATCCGATTGGTAGTCTTTTTGTCTTCATGCCCAAGCCATGACATGATAGTTTTTAAAGGGATGTTATTTTTTGAACGAAAATTTCATAAAATGTTTAGTTCTTATAGTGGATTACAGCTAGAATAGTACGCTGTGGCTGCTAAAATATTTCTAGAAATTAATTTGTTCATATATTATTTCAATCTACTATAATACAGAAAAAAACAACTCCCTGATGATTCAAGGAGTTGTCTATAGTTAAATTAGTTTTTTGAAGCTGCTTGGAATTCTGGGTTTTTCCATGCTTCGTCAATGATAGCTTGCAATTCTTTAGCAGATGCTTGCATTTTTTGAGTTTCTGCGTCGTTCAATGGGATATTTACTGGACGAACGATACCATGTGCACCAACAACAGCTGGTTGACCGATAAAGACGTTCTCAACTCCGTATTGACCTTCTTGGAATACTGAAAGTGGAAGTACCGCGTTTTCATCGTCAAGGATTGCTTTAGTGATACGAGCAAGGGCTACTGCGATACCGTAGTATGTTGCACCTTTTTTGTTGATGATTGTGTAGGCTGCATCACGAACACCTTCGAACAATTCAATCAATTCAGCTTCTTGAACATTTTGAGTGTCTTTAAGGAATTCTTCAAGGTTTACACCAGCGATGTTAGCATGTGACCAAACAGCGAACTCAGAGTCACCGTGTTCACCCATGATGTAGGCGTGAACTGAACGAGCATCAACATCCAATTTTTCAGCAAGTGCTTGACGGAAACGAGCTGAGTCAAGTGAAGTACCTGAACCGATAACGCGTTCTTTAGGGAAACCAGAGAATTTCCAAGTTGAGTAAGTCAAAACGTCAACTGGGTTAGCAGCAACAAGGAAGATACCTTTGAAACCTGATTCAACAACTTGAGTTACGATTGATTTGTTGATAGCAAGGTTTTTACCTACAAGGTCAAGACGAGTTTCACCTGGTTTTTGAGGAGCACCTGCAGTAATCACAACAAGGTCAGCGTCTGCACAGTCAGAGTATTGAGCTGCATAGATTTTTTTAGGTGAAGTGAAGGCAAGTGCGTGACTAAGGTCAAGTGCGTCACCAACAGCTTTTTCATGCAATTGTGGAATTTCGATAATTCCAAGCTCTTGTGCAATTCCTTGGTTAACAAGTGCAAAAGCGTAAGATGAACCTACAGCACCATCACCGACAAGGATAACTTTTTTGTGTTGTTTAGTTGAAGTCATTGTTCTAAACATCTCCTTAATTTTATTCAGGGATTTCCCCAGTTATTTTAATTCTATCACTTTTAAAAAGCTTTGTCACGAATATGCCTTGGACTTCTTGATGTAAACGTTTTAGCTGGTGTGGATACCTGAAATATAGTGGACATTGTGGTATAATATTATTAATTACTAATTGTGAAATGAGGCATTTATTAATGCAGGATAAAAATTTAGTGAATGTCAATCTGACAAAGGAGATGAAGACGAGCTTTATTGATTACGCAATGAGTGTTATCGTAGCGCGGGCTCTTCCTGATGTTCGAGATGGCTTGAAACCGGTTCACCGTCGGATTCTCTACGGAATGAATGAATTGGGTGTTACTCCAGACAAACCCCATAAAAAATCTGCTCGTATTACAGGGGATGTCATGGGTAAATATCACCCACACGGAGATTCCTCTATCTATGAAGCCATGGTCCGTATGGCTCAATGGTGGAGCTACCGTTACATGCTTGTCGATGGGCATGGGAACTTTGGTTCCATGGATGGTGATGGTGCTGCCGCCCAACGTTACACTGAGGCACGTATGAGCAAGATTGCTCTAGAGATGCTTCGTGATATCAATAAAAATACAGTTGATTTCGTTGATAACTACGATGCCAATGAACGTGAACCCTTGGTCTTGCCAGCTCGTTTTCCAAACCTTTTGGTCAATGGAGCAACTGGTATTGCCGTTGGGATGGCGACCAATATTCCCCCTCATAACTTGGGTGAAACGATTGATGCAGTGAAGTTGGTCATGGACAATCCTGAAGTGACTACCAAGGACTTGATGGAAGTCTTGCCTGGTCCAGATTTTCCGACAGGTGCCCTTGTTATGGGGAAATCAGGCATTCATAAGGCTTATGAAACGGGTAAAGGTTCTATTGTCCTACGTTCTCGTACCGAAATCGAAGAAACTAAGACTGGTCGTGAGCGCATTGTTGTAACAGAATTTCCTTATATGGTTAATAAAACCAAGGTGCACGAGCATATTGTTCGTTTGGTTCAGGAAAAACGCATTGAGGGCATCACAGCAGTACGTGATGAGTCAAACCGTGAAGGTGTTCGGTTCGTTATTGAAGTCAAGCGCGATGCCTCTGCCAATGTTATCCTCAACAATCTCTTCAAGATGACCCAGATGCAAACCAACTTTGGTTTCAATATGCTTGCTATCCAAAATGGTGTACCCAAGATTTTGTCCCTTCGTCAGATTTTGGATGCTTATATTGAGCACCAAAAAGAAGTGGTTGTTCGTCGGACACGTTTTGATAAGGAAAAAGCAGAAGCGCGTGCTCATATCTTAGAAGGTCTCTTGATTGCGCTAGACCATATCGACGAAGTGATTCGTATCATCCGTGCTAGTGAAACGGATGCGGAAGCACAAGCTGAGTTGATGAGCAAGTTTAAGCTTTCTGAACGTCAAAGTCAAGCCATTCTTGATATGCGTCTTCGCCGTTTGACAGGTTTGGAACGTGATAAGATTCAGTCAGAGTATGATGACTTATTGGCTCTGATTGCAGATTTAGCAGATATTCTTGCTAAGCCAGAACGTGTTTCTCAAATTATCAAGGATGAATTAGATGAAGTCAAGCGTAAGTTTGGAGACCAACGTCGTACGGAATTGATGGTCGGTGAAGTCTTGAGTCTTGAAGATGAGGATCTAATTGAAGAAGCTGATGTCTTGATCACTCTTTCTAACAAAGGATACATCAAACGTCTGGACCAAGCTGAGTTTACTGCTCAAAAACGTGGGGGGCGTGGTGTTCAAGGAACAGGTGTTAAGGATGACGATTTTGTTCGTGAGTTAGTGTCAACTAGTACCCATGATCACCTACTCTTCTTTACAAATAAAGGACGTGTCTATCGCCTTAAAGGATATGAAATTCCTGAATATGGCCGTACTGCTAAGGGATTGCCAATTGTCAATCTTTTGAAATTGGATGAAGGTGAAAGTATTCAGACCATCATCAATGTTGAGTCTGAACGTAGTGATGATGCTTACCTCTTCTTCACAACCCGTCATGGTATTGTGAAGAGAACCAGCGTTAAGGAATTTGCT